>NZ_RQVG01000001.1:0-282528 GCF_003992195.1 Veillonella sp. 3627
TAAAGATTTAATTTTTAATGCAACGGATCCGAAGACTGGCGTAGAAAAAACATCGCATGTATCTGGTGATAAGATAGGCTTTACTACCACTGATGAAATGGAAAAAGTATTTGATAAAGATGGCAAACCAGTTATCGATCCTGCTACTGGAAAACAAAAAGAAGTAATTAAAAATCCTGGTAACTCTACGGAGTATACGAACGAAGGACTGAAAGTCATTCCAAATAGTACAGTAGCTCGTGATGTAAATGGAAATCTTACTTTCAAAGATGAAAAGGGTGAGCCAGTCATGAAAGACAAAGACGGTAACTTTGTGTACATGGATAAAGATGGAAAACCTAAACCAGGCGAGAAATATGCGGGCGCTGTAGGAGCTTTAAAACCAAATGTAGTAGATAATACTCGTGTTATCTCTTTCGGTATGGATAAACCAGTGTTAGACAGCAATGGTAACCCTGTGAAAGGTCCAGATGGCAAACCAGTTATGACAGAAGGTATCTCTGCAGGTATGCAACAAATTCACAATGTAGCACCAGGTACAAAAGATACAGATGCAGTTAACGTGTCTCAATTACGAGGTACAACGATCAATATCAACAATCGTATGAATCGTATGGGTGCACAAGCAGCAGCAATGGCTGGCTTACGTCATTTACAATACGATCCATTAGAACCTACAACTATCATGGCAGGTATCGGTACTTATAAAGGTGAAGGTGCATTAGCATTAGGTATTGCTCATTACAAAAATGAGTCCACATTATTCCATGCAGGCGCCTCTATCGGTAGCCGTGGTGAGGAGTTGATGGCAAATGCAGGTGTGAGCTGGAAATTCGGTGCTCGTGCTGATGAAACAGCTGTGAAAGATACATTCCGTCAAGGACCAATCAGTGCCTCTTACACATTACAAGATAAGGTATCTGCCTTAGAAGCACAAAACCAAATCCAAAAAGATCAATTGGAAGAGTTTAAAGTACAAAATAAAATCCAAAAAGATCAATTGGAAGAACTAAAAGCATTAAATGAAAAACAACAAGCACAAATTGCTGAATTGTTTAAGCGTATAGGTGAAAAAATCTAGGAACTAGGTTTTCCTACGTAGCCTGTAACGATTATAGTTTAATAGGTAAGAAAAGAGCACGGTATGCCCTGCAAACAGTACTAGATAATGTTTGTTTAGGACAGCCGTGCTCTTGTGTTCTATTGGGGAATTATATAAATGAAGAGCATCCTATAAGGATGCTTTTTTATTTAAAATTACATTATTATGATGTATTTTTTATTAAAAATGGGACTTAATTTGCAACTTACTTTTGATTCTAATCCTAATAGTGCTTGACTATTTATTATATATGTTGTACTATATAGTTAAATTATGAATACTATTTCTGATGGAGGGATAATCATGAGTCGTGATACTGCATATGTTCTTTGGTTTGATGAATTGCATCGTGAGGATGTGGATATTGTTGGTGGTAAGTCTTCTTCTTTAGGAGAAATGACTTCTTCTACGAATGTACCTGTTCCTTATGGATATGCTACAACAGCCCATGGCTATCGTTATTTCATGGAAGAAACTGGTTTAGTAGATCGAATTAAAGCTAAACTAGAAGAGTTACATGATGTGGAAAATTCTGCTTTGTTACGTAAGGTAACTGCAGAAGTACGTCAAATGATTATGGATGAAGAAATGCCAGCTCCATTAGCTGAGGCTATTCGTGAAGGCTATGAAGAGTTAGCACGTAAAGTAGGGGAAGAGAACCCATTTGTAGCGGTACGATCTAGTGCCACTGCGGAAGACTTGCCAGATGCTAGTTTTGCAGGTCAACAAGATACATACTTAAATGTTCGTGGCGCTGATATGATCATTGCTAAAGTAAAAGAATGCTATGCATCTACTTTTACTGACCGTGCTACCTACTATCGTGTAAAACAAGGTTTCGATCATATGACAGTAGCTTTGTCTGCAGCAATCCAAATGATGGTATACTCCAAAGCTGCAGGCGTTATGTTCTCTGTGAATATTATGAATGGTGATGACAAATCCATTATTATCGAAGGATCTTGGGGTCTTGGTGAGTATGTAGTACAAGGTACAGTGACACCAGATAATTTCACTGTAGATAAAGGGACGATGCAAATTACAGATCGTATGATTAACGATAAAAATCTTGCGTTAGTACGTAAACCAGAAGGGGATTGTGTTGAAATTCAAGTTCCTGAAGACCAAGCTCGTCAACAAGTTATCACAGACGAACAAGTTATCGAATTAGCAACTTATGCAAAAGCGATTGAAAAACATTATGGTTGCTATATGGATATGGAATGGGGCATCGATGAGCGCGATGGAAAAGTATGGATTTTACAAGCCCGTCCAGAAACTGTATTCTCTCAAAAGAAAGAAAAAGAAGAAACTGTAGTGGAAGCGACTACAACAGAACGTAAGATTGTTGTAAAAGGTCTTCCTGCGAGCCCTGGTAAAGCAGCAGGTCGTGCCCATGTGATCGAAAATCCAGAAGATATCGATGATTTTAAAGAAGGAGAAATCCTTGTTACTACTATGACTGCTCCTGACTGGGTACCGGCAATGAAAAAAGCTAAAGCTATTGTCACAGATGCAGGTGGTATGACTTGTCATGCGTCTATTGTAAGTCGTGAGTTGGGGATTCCTTGTATTGTAGGTACAAAATCTCGCAGTGAAGAGGCGACAAAAATGATTTCTGACGGTCAAATGATTACTGTAGATGCTACAAATGGTATTGTCTATGATGGAATTTTAGAAGAGGCTACTAAAAAAGTAGAACCGGCAGCAGAAGCTCGATATGTAGAGCCAACACCGATTACAGCTACTAAAATCTACATGAACTTAGGCGATCCAGACTTAGCTGAAAAATATGGCGTATTACCTTGTGATGGTATTGGTTTAATGCGTGAGGAATTCATTTGGACTACTTTTATTCATGAACACCCAATGCATTTAATCGAAACAGGTCGTCGTGATTTTGCCATCGATACCTTAGCCGAAGGTATGCGTAAAGTATGTGCAGCCTTAGCCCCTCGACAAGTTGTATTGCGTTTGAGTGACTTCAAATCTAGCGAATATCGTGATTTAAATGGTGGCGATAAATATGAGCCAGAAGAATCTAGTGCGTTACTTGGATTCCGTGGCGCTTCTCGCTACTATGATGAACGCTATGCACCAGCATTCTTGTTAGAATTAGAAGCCATTAAAAAAGTACGCAATGAATTCGGTTTTAAAAACTTGCAAGTTATGATTCCATTCTGTCGTACTGTGAAGGAAGCAGCAGAAGTAACTCGTATTATGGCAGAACACGGCTTACAACGTAATGCAGACTTCAAAGTATGGTTGATGGCTGAAATCCCTGCGAACATTATCTTGGCGGATCAATTCAATCAATATGTAGATGGTTACTCTATCGGCTCCAATGACTTAACGATGCTTGTATTAGGCTGTGATCGTGATAATGAAACTGTACAACATATTTATGATGAAAGAAACTTGGCTGTAAAACGTGCTATTAAACATTTAATTGAAACAGCACACAAAGATGGCAAAACAGTATCCATCTGTGGACAAGCACCAAGTGTGTATCCAGAGTTCTGTGAGTTCTTAGTAAAACATGGTATTGATTCTATTTCTGTAAATCCAGATGCTGTGGTGTCTACGAAAAAAATGGTGGCACAATTAGAACAACGCATTATGTTAGATGCTTTGACAGGCAAAGGTCGTCAAAATACAGAAGCTTTAGATTGGTAATAGATGAGGAGGCTCTGGAAGGAGCCTCCTTTTTCATAGAAAGGTAACAATATGAATCTTTCAAAACGACAAGAATCGATTGTACAAATTGTACAACAAGAAGGGCCTATCACTGGTAAAGCGATCGCTACAAAATTGGACTTAACGAGGTCTGCGTTGCGATCAGATTTAACGGTACTGACAATGATGGGTATTTTAGATGCACGGCCAAAGGTCGGGTATTACTATGTTGGTAAAGTGGCAAATAATCCCTTAGCGGCTGAGATTAATAGTTTCACAGTGGCACAAGTTATGTCCAGTGTGGTAGCAGTCAGTTCCACAGCATCTGTGTATGACACAATTGTTACCATGTTCACAGAAGATGTAGGAACTATCTTAATCTGTGATGATGGTATATTAAAAGGCGTGGTTTCTCGTAAAGATTTATTGCGTGCCTCTCTTGGTGGGTCTGATTTAAATACTATGCCTATTTCCATGATCATGACACCTACTAGTAAAGTCGTAGTGGCATATCCCGATATGCCTGTTGTGGAAGCAGTAGAACGGATGATTGATTTTGAAATCGATTGCGTACCGGTAGTAGATAAGGTATTATTAGAGACAAGTAAAGAATATCGTGTAGTAGGTCGTATTTCTAAAACCACAGTGACCCGTTTATTTTGGGACTGTGGAAAACGATAGGAGTAATTATGGCTAAAATTATTTATGCAATTTCTGACTCCCTAGGAGAAACAGCTGAATCAGTGGCACGTGCTACGGCAAGTCAATATGATAAGGAAACGATTGATATCGTTCGTGTGCCCTATATTAATGATGAATTACAAATAAATGAAGTGGTAAAAGAAGCCGCTACCGGCGGACATGTGATCTGTCATACCATTGTATCACCAGCATTGCGGTCGTATTTAGATACAGCTTGTAAAGCACAGGGTGTGCAAGCCGTAGATATTATGGGCCCTGTTATGGATGCAGTAGGAACTATGACAGATACAGAGCCTAGATTGGCACCTGGTATGATTCATAAATTAGACCAAGAATATTTCAAAAAGGTAGAGGCTATAGAATTTGCCGTGAAATACGACGATGGTAAAAATCCAAAAGGCTTTGAAAAAGCAGATATTGTCATTATTGGAATTTCTCGTACTAGTAAGACCCCATTATCTATGTTCTTAGCCTATAAAAAAATAAAAGCGGCCAATTTACCATTGGTACCAGAAGTACCATTGCCAGAAGAATTATTCCAAATTCCAGGACGCAAGATTGTAGGGTTAATTATTGATCCTTTCAAATTGAACAATATTCGTGAGGAACGTCTTCGTACCATGGGACTACATGCAGACGCTAATTATGCGAATGTAAGCCGTATTGAAGAAGAGTTAAATTATGCAAAAACTGTGATGAGGCGGTTACATTGCCCAGTACTTGATGTAACTAATAAATCTATCGAAGAAACAGCTGGTATGGTGATGCAAATCATTCAAAAAAATCGTGTCATGGATACACGCTAAGCTAGGAGGTGTCATATGAGTATTCGTGAAATGCTAGAAGATCGAGAATATACTATGTTAAGTCCTTATGCGGCTAAAAGTAGAGAATCTGTAAGAGATCGTAAGGAAGAGCCTGATCCATATCGGACGGATTTTCAACGAGATCGAGATCGTATTCTACATAGCAAATGTTTCCGTCGATTAAAACACAAAACACAAGTATATATTGCTCCGGGGGACCATTATCGGACTCGTATGACACATACCTTAGAAGTGGGACAGATTGGACGTACCATTGCACGGGCGTTGCGGTTGAATGAAGATTTGACAGAGGCTATCGCTATGGGGCATGATGTGGGACATACACCATTTGGACATGTGGGAGAATACGCCCTTCGTGATATGGTAGGTCATTTCAATCATAATGAGCAAAGCTTGCGCATGGTGGAAAGTATTGAAAAGAATGGACAAGGTCTTAACCTAACGACTGCTGTTCGTGATGGTATTTTAGGGCATACAGGTTCTCATATGCCTCTTACCTTAGAAGGGCAGATCATACGCACTGCTGATCGTATCGCCTATTTATGTCATGATTTTGATGATGCGTTGCGAGCACATATGCTCAGGGTGAATGATTTACCGAAAGAAGTGCTACAGGTCTTTGGAGATACCCATTCCAAAATGATTACTGCCATGGTCACAGACATGGTGACATCCTCTATGGATCAACCGGTGATTTCTATGTCAGAACGTGGTGTGGAAACTATGAATATTTTCCGTCGTTTTATGTTTGAACGTGTCTATCGGGCACCGTCGTTAATTCCAGATCGGAATAAAGGTGACTATGTGGTAAAACACTTATTTATGTACTATAAAGAACACCCTGAGGCGATTCGCCATGAAATCCATCATGACAATCCCATTACAGACCAAGATATTGTGGACTATGTGGCGGGACTGACAGATAACTATGCAATAAAACTATTTACTGAGTATTATATTCCTAAAGTATGGGATAATTAATCTGCTTTCGAAGAAATGCTGCGCTAAGGCGTGGCATTTTTTAGTTTACAAATTTAGGTTATTCATGCCCTAAACTTTCTAAAAATGAAAGTTTGGGGTATATAGACATCATCGAATTGATGGATTTCATAGTTTGACATTTGTTCTTATTTTAAGTAAACTAAAGATTGGTACTGAAATACATTAGTTGAGTTTTGTAACTCTTTACTTATAGTGTGAAAGGAGGGCTATATTGGTTACGGTTAAAGAGAAAATTTTAGCAGCGGCGGCCATAATGATTGAAGAGCAAGGCATATCATTCCGCATGGATGATTTAGCAAAAGCATTGACTATCAGTAAACGTAAGCTGTATGAACAATTTCGTTCTAAACATGAAATTGTAGAAACCATTTTAGTCCATGGGGCAGAAGATTTTTACAGACAGCATGAGAATATTGTGAACAATAAAAGTCTTACTGTAGAAGAAGTATTAAATAGGTATTTTAGAGTACGATCAAATTTGTATGCGGCTTTCAGTGGAGAATCTTTCATGGAAATCTTCTTATCTATACCGCAACTACAAGAAATGTTGAAAACTTTGTTCAAGAAAGATTGGGACTTACTTAAATACTATTTACTACACCAACAAGAGCAAGGAACTATTGCTCGCTATGTGGATGTTGATATTATCATTATGATGTTGCAAGGTGCTGTACGACGCATTGTGTTTGAAAGCTCCAATCATCATGAGGATATTTATAAATATATGCCAAAGGTTATTTCAGTTATATTACAGGGTATTACAAATAAGGGTGAAATGAATGAAAAAACAAGCGTATAATGGTTTAGTGGCAGCTAGCTTGGCAGCCCTTGTACTTGTATCTGGTTGTGGTGGACAAGCTCCGGGGCAAGGTCCAACGGAGGTTAACTCCTATAAAATCACAGCTACTGATACAAATGTACAAGAATCTTTCAATGGTACTGTATTGGCACAAAATTCTATTGTGATTCGAGCGAATGTATCCGGTCGAGTTGTTGAAAAATATGTAAAAGGGGGCGACACGGTAAAAGCCGGTCAAGCATTGTATCGTCTCGATGGACGTCAATACGAAGCGAACCTAGCTAGTGCACAAGCCAATGCAGCACGATCTAGCGCAGCGTACCAAAACTCTCAAGTCGATTTACAGCGCTATCAAACATTAGCAAATGAAGATGCCATTGCCCGCCAAACACTGGATACACAAGCTAGTGTGGCTGCACAAAATCGCGCAGCCTTAGAAGCTATGGAAGCACAAATCCGCTTAGCGGAAAATAATTTACAAGATACGGTTGTATATGCGCCATTTGATGGTACATTGGAAATGGATGATGTAGATTTAGGTACATTCGTTACAGCTGGACAAACAGCACTTGTCACATTGAACTCTACCGATCCAGTATATGTACAATTTAGTATGAGTGAAGCAGAGTACTTAGAATATAAAAAAGCACATCGTTCTGTAGATGGCGAAGTAGAATTGAAATTGTCCAATGGTGAAATCTATGGTACCTATGATGATAATCACAAAATTGTAAGCACAATTAAAGGTCGCATTGTGGAAGCTGCCAAAAACTTAGATAGCGGTACAGGTCAGCTGATTTTAAAAGCAGCATTCCCAAATCCAAATCATATGTTGTTACCAAATATGTATGCATCCGTTATTACTAGCGGTGAAACTATTCAAGGCGCTATCTTAGTGCCATCTCGTGCTTTATTACAAGTATTGGATAAAACATTTGTGATGGTCATCCGAGATGGTAAAGTAGAACAAGTGCCAGTTATGACTAGCGGTACAAGTGGTAAATACACCATCATTCGTCCTTCCAAAGATGGTAAAGGTTTAACAGTAGGCGATGAAATCGTTGTAGATGGCTTAACAAAAGCGAAAAATGGCGCAGAAGTAAAAGCAACTTTATTAAGCAAAGAAGATATTGAGAAAGGTAATTAGGGTGATATTGTGTCAAAATTCTTTATTAATCGCCCTATCTTTGCCATCGTAATCTCTATTATCATTACATTGCTAGGGTTGATTTCCTTATCAAAACTGCCGATCGACAGATATCCACAGATTTCTCCACCGCAAGTACAGGTACGTACTGCCTACATGGGGGCCAATGCTGAGGTTGTAAGCGAATCGGTAGCGGCAGTCATCGAAAAACAAATCGTTGGCGTCCAAAATATGGATTATATGCAATCCACGAGTACAGGGGATGGTTCCTATAACTTGACAGTTCAATTTGAGCAAGGAACTGATGCCGATATGGATACGGTAAACGTACAAAACCGTGTAGCCCGTGCCTTGGCATCCTTGCCATCCGAAGTACAAACGGTGGGCGTGACCACTACGAAATCTTCTGGTGATATGGCCATGGTATTCTCCTTGGTATCGCCAAATGGTAGTTATGATAGAACTTTCTTGAAAAACTATGCCACTAACTACATGATGGATGCCATCCAATCTGTGAATGGTGTGGGTACAGTGCAGGAGTTCGGTGCTGACTATGCTATGCGCATTTGGCTAGACCCTACAAAAATGTCTAAGTATGGCGTTACCATAACAGATGTAAGCAATGCGATTCGCAGTCAAAACAAACAGGCTGCAGCAGGTGCGTTAGGTTCCGATCCAATTGACAAAGATCAAGCTTTCAACACATCTGTGAAAGTACAAGGTCGTTTGGCTGAAATTTCAGAATTTGAAAATATCGTAATTAAAAAAGATAAAAAGAATAATTTATTGCATTTAAAAGATGTAGCTCGTGTTGAATTAGGGGCACAAAGTTATTCTGTAGAGCCTACAAGCTTCTCAAAAGAAACGGGCAATGATAAACCAGTAGCTGTATTTGCTGTTTCATTAACGAATGATGCGAATACATTAGAAACAATCAATGCTGTAAAAGAGGTTATTCACCAACAAGAAGAAGCATTCCCACCGGATATGCAAGCGAAGATTATTGTAGATAATACAAAATTTGTAAAAGCTTCTATGAAAGAAGTAGTAAAAACCTTTGAAGAAGCCTTGATTCTCGTAGCGATTATTGTGTACTTGTTCTTGCAAACATGGCAGTCTACAGTGATTCCAATGATTGCAGTGCCAGTATCTTTGATTGGTACTTTTGCGGCGTTCCAAGTAATGGGCTTTACTGTTAATACATTGACTTTGCTAGCCATGGTGTTAGCGATCGGTCTCGTCGTGGATGATGCGATCGTCGTAATCGAAGCTGTAGAATATGAAATGCGCTACAATGGGTTGAAACCAAAGGCGGCTACCGTAGCAGCCATGGAAAAAGTACAAGGCCCTGTTGTTGGTATTGCTTTCGTATTGATTTCCGTATTCGTTCCAGTGGCCTTCATGGGTGGTTTAACGGGGGTATTGTATAAACAATTCGCTTTAACAGTAGCTATTTCTGTTATTATTTCTGCCTTTGTAGCATTGACATTGACGCCTGCATTGTGTGGTATTATGTTAAAACCACATAAGCCAAAAGAGACTACTAATATAGTGGGTCGTTTCTTGGAGTGGTTTAATGGATTCTTGGATCGAAGAATCGATCAGTATGGTATTCTTTTAGCTCGTTGGTCCAATCGTCTATGGGCCACATGGTTGGCATTGGCTATCTTCTTAGGTGCAGCTTTTGGTATGATGCGTATGGTGCCAAGTGGATTCGTACCTGCTGAAGATAGTGGCTATTTTCTGGTTGCGGTATCCTTGCCGCCAGGGGCGACTTCTAGTCGTACAAAAGATGTATTAACTGATTTAGGTCATTTCTTGAACGAAGATAAAGATTCTGATGGGACCATCACAGTACCTGGCTTTGATATCTTAGCTGGGGCAGCACAAACGAGTGGTGGTGTAATCTTTACATCCTTAACAGATTGGGGTGAAAGAACGCAACCAGATCAACAGCTTGGCTTAAAGATTCGAAATACTTTCATGCATGGTTCTAAAGATCCACGAGGAACGATTATTCCGTTGAATCCACCATCCCTCCCAGGTCTTGGTAAGACGGGTGGTTTCTCCATGTACCTCATCAATAAAGCGGGTCATAGTACAGAACAAATGAATGCGGTAGTGCAACAGTTCTTAGGAGAAGCTCAAAAACGTCCTGAGTTCCTTAGTATTTATACGACTTTCAATACGGCCACACCATCCTATAATTTTGATGTGAATCGTGATAGAGCGGCTCGTGATGGTGTAGCTGTGACAGATATTTATACAGCCTTACAAGGATATTATGGTGGTATGCAGTTAAATGACTTTACTAAGTTTGGTAAAAACTACAAAGTTATGTTACAAGCGGACAATCAGTTCCGTACCGATCCTAGTATGAATCATCTATTGACTGTTCGTAATGCAGCAGGTCAAATGGTGCCAGTTGATACGTATATTACACCGCAAAAAACGACATCTGCCTTTGTGGTAACACGATATAACAACTTCCCAGCAGTGAGCATTGGTGGTAATACTAAGCAAGGTGTTAGCTCTGGTGATGCTATCAAAGCCTTAGAAGAAGTGGCGAAAAATACATTGCCACAAGGATATACCTATGATTGGGGTGGACAAACTCGTGAGGAAATCAAAGCGGGATCCCAAGTGTTGATTATCTTTGGATTCGGTATTGTCTTTGTATTCCTTGTGTTGGCTGCCTTGTATGAATCTTGGAAAGTGCCATTTGCAGTATTATTATCTGTTCCAACAGGTATCTTTGGTGCTGTTCTTGGTCCATGGTTATTCAATATGATTGGTGCCATGATGAAATCTACACATTTCTTTGCCTTGGATATTTACTTCCAAATCGGCTTACTTACATTAGTGGGCTTGGCAGCGAAGAATGCGATCTTAATCATTGAATATGCTAAGATTCGTGTTGATGAAAGAGGTATGAACTATGTAGACGCAGCTATTGAAGCAGCGAAGATTCGTTTACGTCCTATCTTGATGACGTCCTTTGCATTCATCATTGGATGCTCGCCATTGATGTTGGCAAGTGGCGCTGGTGCTGGTGCCCGTGCATCCTTGGGTGTGACCGTAGTATTTGGTATGATTACAGCCACATTCTTTGGAGTGGCAATCATCCCTATGCTGTTCATCATTATAGAAAAACTAGGCTTTAAACGTCACTAATTAGGCTATGCAGCCTCGTTGGTCGTTGCTTGTAAGGCTATGCAGCCTTGTGGCGGTCTTAATTGAATATGATAAAAAGGGAAGAGCACGGCATACTCCTCACAAACGGTATTTCATAATGTTTGTTCGGAGCACGCCGTGCTCTTCCTGTGTTTGTATCATTTTGTCAGTAAGGGCGCCACAAAGGCTGCTACACCTAACTGTGTTCCTCAGAGTATAGTTAGAGCACGGCATACTCCTCACAAACGGTATTTCATAATGTTTGTTCGGAGCACGCCGTGCTCTTCCTGTGTTTGTGTAATTTTGTCAGTAAAGAGCGCCACAAAGGCTGCTACACCTAACTGCGTTCCTCCGGGGTAGGAAACTATATTGATACATGTTAATAGTTTGGGTAATTTTGTAGTATAATGAAAATTACAAGAGTCATTAACGTGTTGTTAGGCTCATCTCTTCCTATTATGGGAGGAGGTGATACTATGACTGCATATGAAAAATTATCTTTATTGATTCAATTTTCTATGTTAATTGTAGAAGTTATTCGTTGCTTTTATAGCTAATGAAAACGCCTAACGAAATGAGGTTTTACGGCCCTCACACGTTAGGCGAAATCAAATTTTGACTTTTTGAGATGAGCCTAACGCCAGCTACACGTTGATGGCTCTTCTTTTTTACATGTCAAGTATACCATACTTTGCAAAAAAATACTACTTGTTCCTACGTCTAACTGCGTCCCTCTAAGAGTTAAATTATGGGAGAGGTTTGTGTTTTGTGGTATAATGAAATAATAGCCGATGAACTAAGTTCATTCGATGAGTGAGGTACAAATGAAAGTTATTATTTCAACGTTGAATTCAAAATATATACATTCTTCTTTGGCGTTGCGCTATTTGCAGGCTTATGGAAGAACGAAAGACGAGGCATATGAGATAGTGGAATACACTATTAATATGCCTATTTTAGATATTTTAAATAATGTCACTACGTTAGACGCAGATGTAATAGGCTTTGCTTGTTATATCTGGAATATCGATATGACATTGCATCTATGTTCTATGATCAAAGCGGTCCGCCCTAGTACTAAGATTATCTTAGGGGGGCCTGAGGTGAGTTATACAGCGCGGGAACTATTAGAAGACCACCCGTGTATTGACTATATTGTACAAGGGGAAGCTGAGGAGGCTTTCACTTCGTTTGTGAAAGCAATTCGTACAGGTCACTCTCCTGTTGATCCTGTCATACCTGGTATCCTAGGTAGAGAACAAGGGAACATTCAAGGGTCTGAAGAGGCTGTAGAGGTGAAGGACCTAAGTACAATACCATTCCCGTACACAGAGGAAGATATGCTTACCTTAGGGAATAAAATTGTCTATTATGAATCTTCTCGTGGTTGTCCCTTTAGTTGCCAGTATTGTTTATCTGGAAATCGCAACACTGTACGATTCTTTCCCCAAGAACGGGTAATCGAAGAGTTAGCTTGGTTCGTAGAGCACAATGTAAAACAGGTGAAGTTTGTGGATCGTACGTTTAACTGTGCGCCTCATCATCATATTCCATTGATGGAGTGGATGCGTGACCATGGGGGACAGACGAACTTTCACCTGGAAATGGAATCCATTTTAATGACTGAAAAAGAAGTAGATATTCTAAGTTCTACTCGTCATGGTCAAATACAGATTGAGGTAGGCGTTCAGAGTACGCATGATAAGACCTTAGAGGCGATCCATCGGCGCAATGATTGGGGTCGTATTCAATCTGTGATACCACCAATCATCAAGGCTGGGCGCACCCATGTGCATATGGACTTAATTGTAGGTTTGCCATATGAAAGTAAATCTATTTTCGAGAAGTCCTTTAATGATTTATTCAGTTTGCAACCTCATGCGTTGCAGATTGGGTTTTTAAAGTTATTAAAAGGCTCTGGCGTGCGTTCCATGGCAGAGTACGAGTATATTGCCAATCCGAAAGCACCTTATGAAGTATTACAAACCCATGTCTTGCCTTATGATGATGTACGCATGTTAAAACATTTTGAAGATGTGTTTGAACGGTTCTATAATAGTGAACGGTATCGCACAGTTTTTGGGTACATTAGTGAAAGCTTAATCCAAGAAGGATCGGCCTTTGCCTATTTTGAAGACATGACCAAGCTATGGTTAGAAAAAGGGAATCAAGACCGTAAATTAAATGATGCTGATCAAATAGCATTCCTCTATGAGTTCTTCACCTTGAAAGAGGACCAAGTGGCCTGTGATTTACTGCGCTACGATGTATTGACATCTTTCAATGGGAAAATCCGTGATGAACGATTTGGTTTATCCAAAGACAGAAAACAAGAAATGCAAGATGCCGAGATATTCTGGCGTGAGGAAAGTTTGGTACGACAATATATCCCTAACTATTCTTTTGTGGAGTGGCGAAGAATCCGACAGGATTATCATACAATTGAGGTGTGTGGTGAGGCATTGCTATACTTAGGGATTAATAATTTTGATGATTCTATGACAGATACTGTTATACTAAGTAATACATATGTCATCATCATTGACGTAAAAGGTGAGACGAAACCTTTTATACGTCCTCAACAATGTGTAGATACGAATTTGAATTATCCAGAACATATTGCTAGTTCAACTATCAGGGAGGAGGTGTGATATGAGTGATACCACAAAGCCAAAGCGGTATCGTATGATATCTGCTTTTTACAAAGAGCGATATGGGGAAAAGGCTTATAAAATTCCAGTGGCATTACCGTTGACATGCCCTAATCGCGATGGATCAGCAGGTGTAGGTGGATGTACCTTCTGTGGTGAAATTGGAGCAGGCTATGAAAATCGACCAGCCTCTATGACGGTAAAACAGCAAATTGATGAAACAGTGGTGCATATTGCGAAAAAATATAAAGCCTATAAATATATACCGTATTTTCAGAATTTTAGTAACACCTATTTACCACCAGAGAAGTTTCGCCAGTATGTGGAAGCAGCTTGCTTAGAACATGTGGTAGGCATTGCCATTGCCACACGTCCAGACTGTGTACATGATGCCTATTTAGATATTTTAAAAGATATACAAAACAAATATGGTATTGATGTCTATGTAGAATTAGGCTTACAATCGGTGAACTATCATACATTACAAAAGGTAAACCGAGGACATACGATGGCGGAGTTTATCGATGCAGTATTGCGCATCAAGCGTTATGGATTTGAAGTGTGTGCTCATATGATACTGAACCTTCCATGGGACACCATGGACGATGTCATTGAAGGGGCAAAAACTTTATCAGCATTGCAAGTAGACCAAGTGAAGCTTCATGCATTATACTTAGTAAAGAATACGAAAATGGCACATGATTATGAGGCTGGTGAATTTACCTTAATCAGTGCAGAAGAATACGCTCGACGAGTGGTAGAATTTTTACGTTACCTAGACCCTAAGATTGTATTACAACGACTAGTAGGACGTGCGCCAGAGGAAAATACAATCTTCACGAATTGGTCTATGGGCTGGTGGCGCGTACAAGATTTGATTGATCAAATTATGGAAGACGAAGATATTTCTCAAGGCAGTGGCTATGATTATTTACATGGCGCTGCGGTTCAAAAATTTCTGTGAAAGGGAGCATATGGCTAATCAGAGATTTACCATACCTACTTATGACATGGTAGGACCTATCGTGGGACCTCAAGGATCTCACATGAAAGTATTAGAAGAACTAGTAACAGTAGATATATTACATCGAGATACCATTGTGGATATAACAGGTTCAGAGGAATCTGTACAAGTAGCAATGGAAGTGTTAGATGTACTGTTATACTTGTTTAAAAATCATATTAAAATCACTGATCATCATGTGCGAACAGCTACCACGATGATCTTGAAAGGCGAAAAAGAATCACTTTTCCAGTTATATGAAGATACTATCAATGTGACTGTGAAGGGGAATCCTATTATTCCTAAAACAGTGGGCCAAAAACAATATGTAGATAGTATCCGTCGCAATACGATCACCTTTGGCATTGGTCCTGCGGGAACAGGAAAAACCTATTTAGCTGTTGCACTGGCAGCATTTTACTTGAAAAATCGTGAAGTGGATCGTATTATTTTGACAAGACCTGCTGTAGAGGCAGGGGAAAAGCTAGGATATTTGCCAGGTGATTTACAAGAAAAAGTAGACCCTTATTTACGTCCTCTCTATGATGCTTTACATGATATGTTCGGTGTAGAACGAGTGCAGAAGATGCTCTTACAAGGGACTATCGAGGTAGCACCATTGGCTTACATGCGTGGTCGAACCTTGGAACGTTCCTTTGTGATCCTTGATGAAGGGCAGAATACGACGCCAGAACAGATGAAAATGTTTTTAACTCGCTTAGGGTATCAGTCGAAAATGGTGGTCAATGGAGACCCTACGCAAATTGACTTGCCACCGAAGATAACATCTGGTTTGATTGAAGCAGAGCAAGTGTTACAACGCATCAAAGGGATTCGGTGTATTTATTTTTCTGACCAAGATGTGGTGCGTCATGATTTGGTAGGTCGTATTGTGAAAGCCTATGAAGAATATCAACTTTCAGAGAAAGGGAAACAAGAATGATTGTAAGTATTTCCTATGATGAGGGAATCGAACAGAATAGCACTTACGAGGAAGTCATTCAACGGTGCTGTAATGAAGTGGCTCGTGTGTATGGATTACACGAGGAAGATGAATATAGTGTGCTCCTCTGTAACAACGGAAAAATTCAGGAATTAAATCGTGAATACCGTGGTAAAGATATGCCTACAGATGTATTATCGTTTGCCCTCAATGAAGGAGATGAAGCTTCTATCGAGGAAGAAGGACAGTTATTAGGGGATATTGTCATTTCCCTTGAGCGAGCAGCAGAGCAAGCGAAAGAGTATAATCATGATTTTATTCGTGAACTTGCCTATTTAACTGTTCATAGCTGTTTACACATTTTAGGCTATGACCATATGATAGATGAAGATAAAAAAGAAATGCGCACAGAGGAAGAATTTGTGCTTGGTAATTTAGGTTATGTACGAGAGGATATGCCATATAATGAATAGTGGAAAAGGATTTAAATCAGGCTTTGTAGCCGTTGTAGGACGACCAAATGTAGGAAAGTCTACATTAATTAATGCATTGATTGATGATAAAATTGTTATCGTATCTGATAAAGCGCAAACGACACGAAACCGTATTGTTTGTGTCTATACAGATGAAAAGAAACAAATCGTGTTCATGGATACACCAGGGATTCATAAGCCAAAACATAAATTAGGTGAATTCATGGTAGACCAAGCGGTAGATTCTTTGCGTGAAGTAGAGGCTGTCTTATTTGTAGTGGCAGCTAATGAGAAGCGTGGTCCTGGTGACAACTTTGTCATTGAACAACTTCGTAAGGTGAATGTACCAGTGTTCCTCATTGTGAATAAAATTGATACGATGGAAAAGCAAGACTTGTTAGAGGCTATCGTATCCTATGAAAATAGCTATCCTTTTGAAGCGGTGGTACCGATTTCTGCGAAAGAAAAAGACAATATTGAGGAAGTGGTGAATTTATTAGAAAAACATTTACCGGAAGGTCCAAAATACTTCCCAGATGATATGATTACAGATCAACCGGAACGTTTGATTATCTCTGATATTGTGCGTGAAAAAATCCTGTTACAGACTCATGATGAAATTCCTCATGCCATTGCTGTTGATGTAGATGAAATGAAGACAAGAGAGGATGGCACTACCTATGTACGAGCTACTATCTATGTAGAGCGAGATTCTCAAAAAGGTATCATCATTGGTAAACAAGGAGCCATGTTAAAAACTATTGGCCGCCAAGCTCGTGGTGATGTAGAGCGTTTATTGGCTACAAAAGTATTCCTAGATTTATGGGTAAAAGTGAAAAAAGACTGGCGCAATAAATCTGGTATGTTATCTGAATTGGGATATCGGAATTAATACTTAAGGCCGGTTATTTTTGGCACACTGTTAATCTTTTAGGTCATAGTGTAGACAACATACGTATGAAAAATCACATACCTTGAGATAGAGTATGGCATTGTTAAAATAGTGTATATAGAAAGGACTGATTTATATCGATACCCCCGTCACGGGTGGCATGATTCTATTTGCCATCTTTTGTATTTTAATCATTAGTTTGTTTGTTATCAGTAAATTCTCCTTTGCTCGTTTACGAGAAGAACATCTAGAAGATATGGACTCCTTGAGTGATGGAAAAAAAGAAGAATTACGTGAATTATACCAACGGCCAGAACGGTTTATGAATACATCCACTTTCTTTATTCTCTTCTTTATAGTCGTTTTAGCAGTCTATGTAGGACGCTATTTAGAAGATGGGACTGATGTGGTATTACATTATTTAGGAGTGTATGATGCCACATATGCCATTATAGTAGAATGGATTGTATTAGCATTATTTGCTGTAGTAGTGCTCATATTTGGTGAAATTATTCCCAAAGGGCTGGCATTATCCTTCCCTGAACGCTATGTAGGGACTACAGTGACCATTGTTCGGTTAGCTGGAAAAGTTGTAATTCCTTTTGTATATCTTGCGGAACAAATTGGTAATACAGTACTGAAAGCTTTCAAAGCTCCCTATCGTACAGAAATCGATCTAGTGCATACAGAAGAAGAAATCCGTGCCTTGGTAAGCCGTAGTCATCAACAAGGTGAAATTGACCATGTGGAAGGTGAGCTTATCGATAATGTATTCGATTTTGTGGATCGCATTGCGAAAGAAGTTATGATTCCTCGACAAGATGTGGTGTGTGTATATACCCAAGATAGTTTTGAAGAAACCATGCATATTGTATCGTCTACAAGCCACACAAGATATCCATTGTGTTTAGAAGATAAAGATCATATTATCGGCCTTGTGCATATTAAGGATTTAATGGAACGCCGTGAAGAGGCGAGTAAAGATTTACGTTCCATACGTCGTAATATTCTTATCATTCCAGAAGTGATGAAGTTATCTGTTCTATTACAACACATGCGGACACGTCGTATTTATCAAGCTATTGTGGTGGATGAATACGGGGGTATGGTTGGCTTAGTAGGTTTAGAAGATATCCTAGAAGAACTGGTTGGGGATATTCAAGATGAGCACGAACGTGACTTGCCTGCCATTGTTCAAAATCCTAATGGAACTTATAACTTTGCCGGTAAAGTGCTGGTGGATGAGGTAGAAGATCTATTGGATATTTCCTTTGGTGATGTGGACGAAGATACTATTGGTGGTGTTATTTTCGGTATGTTAGAGCGAACACCTGCCATTGGTGACGTCATCATTGTAGATGGATATACTTTCACAGTCACAGAAATGCAAGGATACCGTATTGAACGTGTGTATGCCGTGCCAGTGCCTGTTGAAGAAAATATAGATGATGAATCAAATTAATAGATACTGTATGCAAGAATCATGTAGATTTTAAGTTTTTGTATACTATATAGAGTATGTATATGTAGAAGAATATTAAGAGTATATACAAGGATGATACATGTATTGCTGAATTAGTAGTAATATACTGTTAAGTATGAGGAATTGTAAATGAAAGCAAATACGTTTACTAGTGAAGCCATCGTACTGTGGCGTAAAAAACGAAAATACTATAGTATCTATGCATTTCTCACGAAGTTAGAAGGTATTATACTTTGTTCTGTTCCTCATAAACGTAAAGCTAACTATAAAGAAGGAGCGTATTTACAACCTTTAAGCTGTTTATATTTGACAGTAGCACCTAATGGAGACATGTACGATATTATCCAGATAGATGGGATTTCTACACGCGATTATGAAAGTTTAGAAGATATTTCCTATGCTACTTTTAGCGGTGAACTGGTAAGTGCTTTATTTGAAAAAGGTAAATTAGACCGCAGTGTATATACGAACATGAGTCGATTTTTACAATCTATACAGGATAAACCCATTCGCTTAGGTTCTATTGTGCTGGGGTGGCATATGTTAAGTCTAGCGGGATTTGTGCCACAAGGGCAACATTGTGAAGACCCTGAGGTAATGGCAAGTCTTTGCGATGAAATCTATGAAGCCTGTCAGTATGTAGTGAAACAAGAGCTACAACAAGGGATAACAATGCTTTTGAACTATGATTGGATTCCTACAAAGCCTTTACGTCTTACTGCGAATCAATGGGATCAATTAGAAATTCTATTGCGAAAACTTTTGACATATCAACTAGGATATACATTGCATAGCATTGAGTTTTTAGAGACGATGATATAATTAATATATTAAAATGAAAACAGGAGCTACCTTTCATAGAAGGAATGCTCCTGTTTTGATTTGTGAAGTTATTGTAAAGTGTATAATGAAATAATGAGTGCTTATATACGCACTAAATAGTATAGTAAGCGGTTATATTTCTTTTTTCTTTTTAGAAATTAGGCTAATGATATAGGCCGTTGCAATGGTTGCTAATGCTGTTCCTACGATAGTAGATAGGCTAGCCCCTAAGAATGGGTTGCTGTCAAGGAATTGATGGTACATATAAGTACCAGATGCCCAACAAATGATATACAAGCTAGGTCCATGGTCAAGGTGTGGACAATGACGTAATAAGAAATAGTGAGTTAATAAAATAGCAATCATTGGGGCAAATACGGATCCAATCATATATAAGAAAGGAATGATATTATCCATTGGATAGATGGATGCACCGATGGTGCCGATGACGGTAACGATAATACCGATGGTACGACCAGAATATTTAGTCTGCAAGCTTTCAGAGGAAATACCAGCAGATAAGGCATCCATAAAAGTAGTTGTGACAGTAGAGAATACGATGATAATTAACCCACCAAATCCTAAGCCAGCATGAAGTAGAACCTTTGCAATGTTGCTTTCATTTGTATAGAGGGCCGCAGCGAGGCCTAATACATACATGACAGAACTAGTTACGCCGTATACGATGGCACTAGATGCAGTACCTGCCACAGGGTTCTTGGATAATCGAGTATAATCACTAATCAATGGTAGCCAAGACAATGGCATAGCAATGGATAATTCCAAAGCCGCTGTGAAAGTCATTTCATCAGTGATGATTCCTTGGCTATGAATGGAACTTTCTTGTAACAAGCTAATTAACAAATAGATGCAGAGGATACCTAAGCCGTAGCCCATGATGCTGTTGATATACCCCATGTTACGGATACCAATGAAGAGCCATACAATGATGAGGGCCCCGATAATGAAAGTCCACGCAGTGAATGGTAGATTCCATAACTCTACGGCACCAAGAGCACCGTCATAAATCATAATACCGGTCCAACCAATCAGTTGTAGAACGTTTAAAATAGAAAATAATTTCATGCCCCCATTGCCAAAGACAGTGGATACAGTTTGCATAGAACTCATGTGTTCACGAGCGCCGATGAGTCCTGCACCAAATAATAACAAGCAGCCGATGACGTGACCGATGATGATGGCCAATAGGCCGTCAGAAAATCCTAGGGGCGCAAAATAGGTGCCCGTCATAATTTCCGCAATGGAAAGAGCGGCGCCGAACCAAATGAGGGACAACCGTGATGATGAAAGTTTTGAATCACTCATGAATACTCCTAACTATGCCAGTGGGAACAAAAAAGACTAATCTGAAACGATTAGCCTGTAGATGATAGATATTCTTAAGAGACCAAGTATTGCAAACAGGAACCATATGGTAATGTGTCCTTATGTGTTTGTATAGGTACTACAAAAATATGCTAATATATCCCTACGTTGGCATTATCCAAATCAGGTTATGGGTTAGTAGCACGTAGCTACTTCTCAGCCCACTTCAGTGAGCACCCCTTATAGATGTATTATACGAATTGAATGATACTACGTCAATAGGAATGTATAGGTGAATGTAATGTATTATATGAAATACATAGGATATATGAATATCTATATTGAGAGGGAATATCTTCTAGTGAAAGTAGCTTAGCTGTAATTTATTGTATTGCATTGGAGCATATTTCATGTTATAACTAAATTAATATAAGAACCACTAGGGGTGCTTATGCTGAGATTGATGAGTGTCAAAACCCTAGACCTGAACCAGATAATGCTGGCGGAGGAAAGTGGATGGCATCAAATACTAGATATTGTATAAGAACCGTCCCTAGGATTGGTTCTTTTTTGTTACTAGTAAAGGAGACTCCTATGAAATTACATAGAGCATTAACGATTGCAGGAACAGATCCAACAGGTGGTGCAGGGGTGATGGCGGACTTAAAAAGCTTTCAAAGTCGTCATGTCTATGGGATGGCTGTTATTACATCCGTGGTGGCACAAAACACAAGAGGTGTGACGCAAATTGCACACATGGACCTTTCTATGATTGCAGCACAATTGCAAGCCGTATTTACAGATATTGTTCCAGAAGCAGTGAAAACGGGTATGTTAGCCACAGCAGAGATGATGGAACTAATCGGAACCTACATAGATCCAAAAGTACCGTATGTGTTAGACCCTGTGATGATTGCCACCAGTGGGGATCGATTGATTTCCGATGAGGCGGTGAAAGCCTTACAAAGCAAATTGATTCCGAAAGCGACTTTGATTACACCGAACCGCAGTGAAGCCGAAGTACTGGCAGATATGAAAATTGATACGGTAGAAGCTTTGCATACAGCAGGGATTCGCATTTTACAAGAATTAGGCCCTCAAGCGGTGATCATCAAAGGTGGTCACATCGGAGATGAGGCCACAGATTACTTGTTTACAAAAGATACCATGTCCATGCGACGCTCTTGGACAAGTCCTAAATATGACACAGTACACACCCATGGCACAGGTTGTACATTCTCTGCTGTTATAACAGCAGAACTTGCCAAAGGGAAATCCTTGGAAGATGCTATTACGATTGGTAAAGAATATATCCGATTAGCTATTTTGCATAATCCGGGACTGGGCACAGGCAATGGGCCAGTGAATCATATGGCCTATGGGGATGAATATTCTGAGTAATATAGGTATGATCCATATCATATCAACCATACTTAGTGTCGTGGTATACTATAAGTAATCTGTTTTGGTTGTTAGATAAGAAACGAGGATTATTTTGAAACATCATGATATAGATACAGTGCGCTCCATGATGGGGTTGTACTTCATTTGTGGAACACCGAATACGAAGGATATTCACAAGACCCTTACAGAAGCTTGTAAAGGCGGTATTACTTGCTTTCAACTTCGTGAAAAAGGAGAAGGAGCTCTTGTAGGGGAGGAAAAAGAACAGTTGGCACGAGAGTTGCAACACATTTGTAAGGAATATGGAGTTCCTTTCATCATTAATGATGATGTAGAATTAGCTGAAAAGATAGGCGCTGATGGCGTCCATGTGGGACAAGACGATATGGACCTTGACGAAGTACGCAAACGATTGCCTCACGCCCTTGTGGGGACGTCTATTAACTCTGTAGAAGAGTTAGAGAACACAAAGTTGGACTATGTGGATTATATCGGCGTAGGTCCTATGTATGCGACAAGTACAAAGAAAGATGCCAAAACTGTGCGAGGGCCCGAATTAATTTTAGCTTTACGTGCTCATAATCCAACTATTCCTATGGTGGCTATTGGTGGCATTAATCGAGATAACTTTGATGATGTCTTAGCGGAACCAGTGGACGGTATTGCGGTGATCTCAGCCATCACAGAAATGGAAGACATTGAATATGAAACTGCTATGTGGATAGAGAACATGGAATGGTGTAAAATGTTCTTGGAAAAATAATATACAGAACATATTCCTAGACTATTGTGGAATAGGGGGATAGTAAAAGTAATTAAGAACTTACATCGCTGATTAAGAGGATACACCTTGACACTAATCCCTTTTATCCATACAATAGTATATATACATAAGTGATGAAGCAGAGGAGTATACTCCCGTTAGCGAGTGAGGACGGTGAAAGCTCACAAATGAGTAGAAGGCGCTGTGGAGCATGGGCAGGAACGTTGTACCATACTAGGTATGGACAATTAGTAAAGGCTATTTTTTAAAAGAGGGCATTAGCCAATTAGGGTGGAACCGCGGGTATATCTCGTCCCTGTAGCGATTTTCGTTGCAGGGACTTTTTTATTCCCTGTAAAACATAAGGAGGAATGGAAATGACATTTCAAGAGATGATTTTTACACTCCAAAACTTCTGGGGTGAACAAGGTTGTATTTTACAACAACCATATGACATTGAAAAAGGGGCGGGTACGATGAACCCTGCCACATTTTTACATGCTTTAGGGCCTGAACCTTGGTCTGTATGTTATGTAGAACCATCCCGCCGTCCAGCAGACGGACGTTATGGTGACAATCCAAACCGTTTATTCCAACATCATCAATTCCAAGTTATCATCAAACCTTCTCCAGACAATATTCAAGAATTATACTTGCAAAGTTTGGCTGCTCTTGGCATTCATGCAGAAGATCATGATATCCGTTTCGTAGAAGATAACTGGGAATCTCCAACATTAGGCGCTTGGGGTCTTGGTTGGGAAGTATGGTTAGACGGTATGGAAGTAACGCAGTTTACCTATTTCCAACAAGTAGGATCTATCGACGTGAAACCTGTATCCGTTGAAATTACATATGGCTTAGAACGTTTGGCTATGTACATTCAAGGCGTAGAAAATGTGTATGACTTACAATGGAACGAACAATATACATATGGTGATGTATGGCATGCTAACGAAGTAGAGCAATCTACGTACAGCTTTGAATTAGCAGATACAGATATGTTGTTCAAATTGTTCGACATGTACGAAGCAGAGGCTACACGTGTATGTCAATTAGGTTTTGTATTGCCGGCTTACGATTATGTGTTGAAATGTTCCCATACATTCAACTTGCTAGATGCACGTGGTGCTATTTCTATTTCTGAAAGAACAGCTTTCATCGGTCGTGTTCGTAACATGGCTCGTATTTGTGCACAAAATTATTTGGCGAAACGAGAAGAACTTGGTTTCCCATTGTTGAAAGGAGATAAATAAGATGGCTAAGGATTTACTCTTTGAAATTGGGGCAGAAGAAATTCCTGCAGGATTTTTGCCAAATATTATTAAACAATTAGGTGAATTAGCAATAGCTGCATTGGCAGAGCGTCACATTCCACATGGGGCTGTGAAAGTGTATGCCACACCTCGCCGTGTTGCATTACTCATCAATGACGTAGCAGAACGTGGTGAAGATGTTCACGAAACTCATAAAGGTCCATCTGTATCCATTGCCTATGATGCTGATGGAAATGCTACAAAAGCAGCTATCGGTTTTGCTCGTGGTAAAGGATTAGATGTATCTGAATTGAAAGTAGTAGATGGATATATCTTTGCTGATACAACGACAGCTGGTTTAGATACAAAAGAAGTTTTATCTGACGTATTACCATCCTTGATTACAGGTTTAAGTTTCCCTAAATCCATGCATTGGGGCGATTTAGAAGAACGTTTCGTTCGTCCAGTACGTTGGTTGGTGGCATTATTTGGTCAAGACGTAGTACCAGTGACATTTGCTAATGTAACAAGTACAAATGTAAGCCGTGGACATCGTTTCTTAGGTGAATCTGAATTGACCATAACAGAACCAAAAGATTACTTAGATACACTAACTAAAAACTTCATTATGATCGACCAAGACGTACGCCGTGAAACAATCCGTAAACAATTAACAGAACTAGCAGCCACTAAAGGGGCTACTGTGGTGTGGGATGAGGATTTATTAGATGAAGTTACTTTCCTAGTAGAATATCCAACAGCACTTTGTGGTACTTTTGATGAAAGCTACTTAACTTTGCCATCAGATTGCATCATTACACCAATGAAAGACCATCAACGCTATTTTCCAATGGTGGATGGCAAAGGAACATTACTTCCTATGTTTTTAACTGTTCGCAACGGCGATAGCAAATCTTTGGATGTGGTAGCAGCCGGTAATGAACGTGTACTTCGTGCTCGTTTAGACGATGCGAAGTTCTTCTTTAACGAAGACCGTAAAACGCCATTAGCAGGTCGTTATGAAGCATTGACAAAAATTGTCTTCCAAGAAGGTTTGGGCAATTTGAAAGATAAAACAGAACGTCTACTTACATTAGGTGCTGCGTTAGCGAAGGAAGTAGGATTTGCAGATACAGCTACCTTAGAACGAGCTACTCATCTTGCTAAAACTGACTTAACGACAGGTATGGTGAGTGAATTTACTGAATTACAGGGCATTATGGGTAAAGAATATGCTTTACTAGATGGCGAAACACCAGCTGTAGGGGAAGCAATTTTTGAACAATATTTGCCTCGTTTTGCAGGGGATATCTTACCAACTACCGATGCAGGACGTATTTTGAGTATCGTAGATAAAGTAGATACCATTGTAGCTACGTTCAGCCGTGGTTTAATCCCTACAGGTTCCCAAGATCCATATGCATTGCGCCGCCAAACAATCGGTATCATCAACATCTTGATGGATAGCAAATGGTCTTTATCCATGCGTCCAATCTGGGTAAAAGCAATGGAATTATTAGGCGTGGCTAGTGAAAAACAAGAAGAATTACTAGGTCAATTAGAAAACTTCTTCATCCTTCGCTTGAAAAATATCTTGTTAGAACAAGGCATGCCATATCAAGTGGTAGATATCGTATTGAGCCAAGAGACTGTCACAGTTGCTCTAGCAGAAGGTTTAGGACAAGCCTTAACAGCAAACCGTATTGATGAAAACGAACCATTAATGCAGGCTTACACACGTATTTTTAATATGGTAAAAGATGTGACTTTCACAGGCGTTGACGAATCCTTGTTAAAAGAAGATTCTGAACAAGCCTTGTACAAAGCGGCATTGCCGGTATATACAACAAATCGTAATGCCTTAGAGGCAGGTGACTATGTGAAAGCTGTAAGTTTGGCAGAATCCTTGGTGCCATATATTGAAACATTCTTTGAACATGTTATGGTTATGGATAAAGACGAAGCAGTGAAGCAAAATCGTCTTCAATTATTACGTATGACTTACGAAGTAAGTAACTTAGGTAAATTGAAATAAAATCTTATGATTATTACAGTACTCACATTTTTTGCGAATGTATTTATCATTGGCAGTATTCTGTACATGTACCAAGTTATCTTTGGTCCTATTGATCATCCTTTTCTGATGAAAGCGATGGACCTCTTTCATGTGCGTATTAACCTGGAAAATATTAGCTATGCCGTAGCAGGTACATCTGTGTTACTTGTGGCGGCACTAGCGCAAATTCCTTGGTTTCATCGCATTACGATGTGGCTCTATGGGGGACGTCGTCCTCTAGGGCAAGAGATAGAGATTCTGCAGATGATTCAGAAGGATATACAAAACCATACGGGCATCGATATGTCGCAATTCGACTGGTTTATCAAAAATGATGATTCTATCAATGCTTTTGCAATGGGGCATAATCGAATTTGTATTAATACGGGGGCTATCATACAGTTGCCATATGATGAATTATTGGGCATAGTGGCTCACGAAATGGGACATATTCATCATAAAGATGGGGCCTACGGATTTTCTTGTTTCTATATGAACTATTTGGGACAAATGTGCATTCGTGTGTACGAACTATTTGCGCGTGTCATATTATGGATTCAATATTTGCGACTACCGATAATTACATTCATTGTGCAGATTTTTTATCTTCTCGTAGTTTTACAAATTCTATTTATGCAGTGGGTCATTAAGGCGCCTTTGATCATTATTGACTTATTCACAGGTAGACGAGCCGAATATCGGGCAGATAAATATGCTTATGAAATCGGCTTAGGCGCTGAACTCCATAATGCATTGATTACCTTACGCAACTATACAGTTGAAACTGGTGAAAGTGGGCTCATTAGCAAACTCTATAGCACACATCCAGCTACAGAAAAACGTATCGAACGATTGCGACAATATGTAGAGGGGAAGATAAAATAAATTTTACATTTCCCTCTTGCATAAAAACTTTTATTTATGATAAAATAATACTGTTAATTTGAGATGGTCCTCTGCTTATAAGGTGTAAGTAATGAACGTCTGCAAAATAGGAGGAAAAAATCGTGAATATTATTGATGTATTAGAAAAAGAACAGCTTCGCTCTGACATTCCTGAGTTCCGCGCTGGTGATACTGTAAAAGTACACGTAAAAGTTGTGGAAGGTAGCCGTGAACGTATTCAGGTTTTCGAAGGTTTAGTAATCAACCGTCAAGGTGGTTCCGTTCGTGAAACTTTCACAGTTCGTCGTATCGCTTCTGGCGTTGGTGTTGAACGTGTATTCCCACTTCACAGCCCACGTCTAGCAAAAATCGAAGTAACTCGTCGCGGTATCGTTCGTCGTGCTAAATTGTACTACTTACGTAACCTTACTGGTAAAGCTGCTCGTATTCGCGAAAAACGCTAATTTAAAAGGGTTAGCCATGAGACGTAAGTCTATGGCTAGCCTTTTTTTATTTCCTTTAGAAACTGCTAAATAGTAGGGCATATTAGTTATGAAATCATAGATGGGAGTTTGCTACTTGATAGTCAATTTTATATACTTTCATAAAATGTATATAGTTTGATAGTAGTATGTCATAAAAGATATTAGATTAGCAGAAAAAATAACAGTAAAATGAGCATATGATATAGATAATAGACGAGTAGGTGAAATATGAGTCAAGAAATTTTTCCAGTCGTACAGTGGTTCCCAGGCCATATGGCAAAAGCCACACGCATGATTACGGAACATAAAAAGAAAGTAGATGTGGTTATCGAATTACTAGATGCACGCATTCCTCGCAGTAGTGCCAACCCTGTGATCCGAGAATTGATCGGAGATAAACCGCATGTAGTGATTTTAAATAAATGCGATTTGGCAAATCCAAAAGCTACAAAAGAATGGATTGAATTTTTCAAAAACGAAGGTATTCATGCTATTGCTATTGATTCTAAAAATGGTAAAGGAAATAAGCAACTCGTGAAAACCGTAGAATCCTTAGCACAGCCCATCATCGATAGATGGCTAAAAAAAGGAATCAAAGGTCGTACAGTGCGCACTATGATTCTAGGGATACCCAATGTAGGTAAATCTACATTAATTAATAAACTAGCTGGTTCTGCAGCGACAAGAACTGCCAATAAACCGGGTCATACACGGGGTCAACAATGGGTTAAAGTAGGTAAAAATCTTGAACTATTAGATACACCAGGTGTATTATGGCCTAAGTTTGAAGACCAACGAGCAGCAGCTCGGTTAGCGATGACAGGAGCTATTTCCGACGATGTGTATGATTTAGATTCTGTTATCAAGCAGTTGTTGGCATATTTAGAAGAGCATAAACCGACATTATTGCATGAGCGTTATAAATTGACGGAAGAAGAGCGTACATCCGTAGATACCATGTTAGAGGCTATTGGTCGTCGTCGTGGTTGTTTGGTAAGCGGTGGCGTCGTAGATTATGACAAGGTGCGCCGTGTGATTTTGACGGATTACAGAAATAATAAATTGGGATACATTACCTTTGATGGCGTCGATGAGGAGCCGTACTATGTTGACGAAGAGTGAGTTTCAGGAACTTAAAGTTAAAGATATTAAAAATCTACTGCAAGGTGAATGCCCTTTTGATTATATACAATGGGCATTAGAAGATTCTCGTGAATCCGTGAAACACGCAGCTGGTGTGTATTTACGAAAGCAGAAAAAAGTCTTAGAAGAGCAACAACGTTTGGAAGCTATGTACGCCTATGAAGATAGTTTTTATGAAGAAGGAAAATTTTTAGTAGCTGGTGTAGATGAAGTGGGTAGAGGTCCTATTGCAGGTCCTGTGACAGTAGCAGCCGTTATCTTACCACCTCATTGTAAGCTAGTAGGGTTGAACGATTCCAAAAAACTAACGCCAGAAAAGCGAGATGTCTTGTTTGATCAAATCATGGAGGTAGCAGTAGCGGTACACTGTGTGTCCTATGAGGCAGAAGTCATTGATACACTCAATATTTATGAAGCTACACGACAAGCTATGTATGAGGCGATTCGTAATTTACCAGTACAGGCAGAGGCTGTATTATCGGATGCGATGAAATTACCAGAGTTAACGATACCTGTAGAATCTTTGATTAAAGGAGACTCTAAAAGTGCATCTATTGCGGCTGCTTCCATTGTAGCAAAGGTAACACGGGACCGCTTCATGGAATCTATGGACGAAGAGTATCCAGGATTTGGGTTTGCGATCCATAAAGGATATTATACAGATGTACATAAGCAGGCCATAAAAGACCTTGGCATTACGCCCTTACATCGTCATAGTTTTGAACCTATCAAATCGATTGTGGCAGGTAAGCCTGTAGAAGAAATCTAAGTGTTAGTATATCGTTTAGGTTATACATGCTTAGGATACCTATAAAGATATCTCTGCCCATAGCGATTCCATTGTTTGAAAATAGTTATAATATTATATTACTTATAAAAGCATTCTTATAGAGTATTCTATGAGGATGCTTTTTTGCATATCGATAATTGTATATGGATTATAACACTCTTGGTATAGCACACTCCTAACAGTGTGGGTTGTACGGTTTACATTCTTTCATAATGAAAGTAATGTAGAACTAAGGAGGTGCCTATGAACCATATTGAATTAGGAAGATACGGTGAAGACCTAGCTACCAACTATTTGAAAAGCCAAGACTATGATGTATTGGAACGAAATATACGCTATCGATTTGGTGAAGTAGATATTATCGCTAAAAAAGAAAATATGCTCATTGTAGTAGAGGTGAAAACAAGACGGACCCAAACCTATGGAATGCCCTGTGAGGCGGTGCATTGGAAAAAGAAACAACACATACGTCATGTCATATCTATGTTTTTGACAACCCGTGATATAGAGTATGAATCTATACGATTTGATGTCATAGAAGTATATGTGCCTCAAGTGGGAGATTCTAAATTACGGCATATGAAAGCATGTCATTTATAAGATAGGAGGAGTATCATGTATGCAAAAACCTATGGAGTATGTGTGAGTGGTATTGATGGATATGTGGTGACCGTAGAAGTAGATATTAGCCCAGGTTTACCAAGCTTTGATATTGTTGGATTACCAGCGACCTCTGTGAAAGAGGCAAAGGAGAGAGTGCGATCGGCTATCAAAAATGGGGGCTTTGACTTTCCTATGAAGAGAATTGTGGTCAATCTAGCACCTGCCCATATTCGTAAAGATGGGTCTTCTTTAGATTTAGCCATTGCCATGGGAATTTTAGCCGCTCATGAATCGGGAAAACACAAGAAAAAGGAGGTTATACATTGGAATCACCATATATTTATAGGAGAATTATCGTTAGATGGTTCTTTACAACCAGTGATGGGAATGTTATCTATGGTGATGGGAGTGACAAATCAAGAGTTAGGGAATGACAATAATTATCTTTCTATGGTAGAAGATATTATTGTGCCTATAGGAAATCATGAAGAGGCTATTAGTGGGTCCTCTATACCTGTATATGGAGTATCTACATTAGCTGCAGTTGTGGAAGTATTAGAGCATCCTGAAAAGAAAGAAAATCTATGTGCACAGATAGCTATAGTGCCATCAAAATATAGTGCGGAAATACTAGATTTACAAGATGTAAAAGGGCAAGTAATGGCAAAACGGGCCTTAGAAATATCTGCTGCTGGTGGTCATCATTTACTGATGACAGGACCTCCGGGTTCGGGAAAAACCATGTTAGCTAAACGATTGCCGTTTTTATTGCCTCCCCTTTCGCGGGAGGAGCAATTAGAGGTAAGCCGTATTTATAGTGTAATGGGTTTATTAAAAAGTGGCCGATTAATGGAACAACGACCATTTCGCAGTCCTCATCATACGAGTACATTAGTGGCTATGTCGGGAGGAGGACAACCGCCAAAACCAGGAGAAATTACCTTGGCACATAAAGGCGTTTTATTTTTGGATGAAGCACCAGAATTTCGTAGGCCTGTCATAGAGGTTCTGAGACAGCCCTTAGAAGAACGACAAGTACATATTGCACGGATTGGAATGGCAACTACCTATCCCAGTGATTGTATTGTTGTCATGGCTATGAATCCATGTCCATGTGGATGGTTTGGAACGGAAGAGGATCATCGATGTACTTGTACAGCTACGCAAATTCAAAGATACCAACGAGTGTTATCAGGACCTATTTTGGATAGAATGGATCTAGTAGTACCCGTAGAAAGACCTACTTTAACAGAGATATATGCCCCTAAGGATAAAGTTAGTACAGCGCAAGTACGTAGCCGTGTTATCCGTGCTAGATCTATGCAAACTGAAAGATATAAAGGAACGAATATTGGGGTGAACTCACATTTAAGTCATAGTGATATAGAAATGTATGTGAAACTTTCTAAGCAAGCTAAAGAATTGCTAGATTCAGCTTTTACTACATTACATTTGAGTTTACGTAGCTATGACCGCATTATCAAAGTGGCAAGAACAATCGCTGATTTAGCAGAATCTGAGGTGATTTTAACAGACCATGTGGCAGAAGCTTTGAGTTATCGGCAGGTACAGGAGGGATTGTAAATGAAAGACGAAATTTATGCGAGTGCTCTCCAACATGTAGTGGGATTAGGGAATGCAAGCTTAGGTAATTTATTTACCTATTACGAAAGTGCCAAAGAAGCTTGGCATCATGTGTTACATCACAATGTGGAACCATCATTGGGTTGTAAATATGAATTATTTGATGAAATTCGCCGTCCTATCAATGAAAGCTTTCTATTACAATTAGAAGAAGATTTAGAGCGTTATCATATAGAAGTGATTACTTGGGAATCTCCATACTATCCCAAATCTTTACTAGAAATTTATAATAGTCCCCGAGTGTTGTATGGACGTGGAAATATAGAAGTGTTGCAACATACGGATCGTTCTTTGGCGATGGTAGGCGCTAGAAAGTGCTCTACCTATGGTGTACAAGTAGCTAGACACTTTGGACGGGCTTTATCTAATTTAGGCATTATTGTTGTTAGTGGAGGCGCCATGGGGATTGATCGTGCTAGCCATGAAGGGGCCTTGCAAGGACAAACTCCAACGATTGCTGTTATGGGCTGCGGTTTAAATGTAACCTATCCAAGAACAAACCGGAATTTATTTTTAGAAATTTTAGAAAAAGATGGATTGCTATTATCAGAATATGGACCGCATATGCAAGCAAAGAGTCATCACTTTCCTTCACGAAATCGAATTATCAGCGGTATGACGAGAGGCACTATTGTGGTGGAAGCAAAAGCTAGTAGCGGATCGTTGATTACTGCTGATATGGCGATTAATGAAGGGAGAGATGTATTTACCATACCTGGTAATGTATTGACGCATACTTGTGATGGAAATCATTGGCTTATTCAACAAGGAGCTACGGTATTAACAGATCCTGAACAAGTATTGCGTGAATATGGTTGGCAAAAAGTCGCAAAGTATAGTAACATGGATAGTAATAAAGTAAACATAGTGAATGAAGAAGAACAAAGTGTGTTGAAGGCCATGAATCCTGGTGGAAATACAACGATTGAAGAACTTGTACATACCACGCAATTGTCTTTATCAAATCTTCATACATTGCTGTTACAATTAGAGCTAAAACAAATGATTACACATACCCCGCAGGGGTACGTGCTACATACTTAGAGGAGGAAGATTTTTGGCCATTACTAGATCCTTCGTTACAGGGGAGAAGAAAAAAGACAAAGATACAAAAGAAGCTGTCAAATCAAGCGCCAAAGCACCAGAGTCTAGACCTTTGGTCATGCGTCCGGAACCGATTGAAATAGAGCATAAACGGACTTTCAAAAAAGATGGAAAAACTTTAATCATCGTGGAATCACCAGCAAAGTCAAAGACCATTGAAAAATTTTTAGGTGATGATTATGTGGTAAAAGCTAGCATGGGCCATTTAAGGGATTTACCTAAAATGCAAATGGGTGTATCTATAACTAATGGTTTTTTACCTAGATATTTGAATGTACCAGGTAGAAAGGCTGTTATTGAAGATTTGCGCAAAGAAGCAGATAAGGCGAAGGCTGTGTATCTGGCAACTGACCCTGACCGTGAAGGAGAAGCCATCTCTTGGCATTTAGCACATATTTTAAATATAGATGGTACTACACCATGTCGAGTGACTTTCAATGAGATTACCAAGCATGCTATTCAAGAGGCGATGGCAACACCTAGACCGATTGATATGCATATGGTGGATGCTCAACAGGCTCGTCGTGTATTGGACCGTATTGTAGGTTATAAATTAAGCCCTTTGCTGTGGAAAAAGATTTGCAAAGGACTTAGTGCTGGACGTGTTCAATCTGTAGCGGTACGCATTATCTGCGATCGGGAACGAGAAATTCAAGCATTTATTCCAGAAGAATATTGGACTATTGAAGGCGTGTATCAAACAGCTAAGAATGAACAATTTGATGTGGTAGTGACACACAAAGGTGATGAAAAGCTAACGATTTCTAATGAGATAGAAAGTAATGAAGTGTTACGTGTTATTCGTGACCGTGAAAGTGTAGTTAGTTCTGTACAATCAAAACAACGTAGTCGCAAAGCACCAGCTCCATTTACGACGTCAACGATGCAACAAGAAGGTGTACGCAAACTGAATATGAATGCAAAACGCATTATGTCTGCAGCACAACATTTATATGAAGGTAAAGAAATTGGGGGCTATGGTCATGTAGGTTTAATTACCTATATGCGTACAGATTCCACTCGGGTATCAAAGGAAATGCAAGAAGCGGCTAAAGCCTATATTCTCAAGACCTTTGGGAAGGAGTTTTATCCGAGTAAACCAAATGTATTTGGAGCGAAGGCGAATGCTCAAGATGCGCATGAAGCGATTCGTCCTACCATGTTGGAATTACCACCTAAAGCGGTAGCGTCCTATCTATCTAGTGATGAGTTAAAATTATATACCTTGATTTGGAATCGATTTTTAGCGAGTCAAATGGCTCCACAGAAAAGTGAAACTATAACTATGCAATTTCATGTAGATGAGTATACATTGAAGTCTTCAGGGAATCGTGTATTATTTAAAGGTTTTACAGAAGTCTATGAAGACGCTAAAAAAGAGGATGACCATATACTGCCAGCCCTAGAGGAAGGGCAAGCTATTATGCCTATCTCTATGGATGGTATACAGCATTTTACGCAACCTCCAAGCCGTTATTCTGAGGCAGGTCTTATCAAAGTATTAGAAGAACAGGGAATTGGTCGGCCAAGTACGTATGCAGCTACTATTGATACGATCTTAAAACGGAATTATGTGGAGCGTAAGGATAAACAATTTATTCCTACTGATTTAGGATTTGCCGTGGTGGAATTTTTAACAACTCATTTTGAAAAGTTCATTAATACGAAATTTACTGCCTCTATGGAGGAAGATTTAGACCATATTGCACAAGGGACTAACTTCTACGAAGCTGTTATCCATTCATTTTATGATAGTTTTGAGAAGGAATTATACACAGCTGAATCGGCTGAGAAGATAGAACTGGAGGCAGAAAAGAGTGGTATCCTTTGTGAAAAATGTGGACATGATATGGTCTATAAACTAGGACCTTATGGTAAATATTTAGCATGTTCTAACTTTCCAGATTGTCGAAATATTAAGTCCATTACAGTTAGCACGGGAGTGACATGTCCTAAATGTAAATCTCATGAGATTTTAGAACGTAAATCCAAGAGAGGTCGTGTTTTTTATGGTTGTGAAGGGTATCCATCTTGTGATTTTACAATGTGGGATAAACCTATTGATAAAACTTGTCCCGTTTGTGGTAGCTTAATGGCTGAAAAAGTATATAAAAATGGAAATAAAAAAGAGTTTTGTTCCAATCCTGACTGTGAAACAAGGCCAAAACGTAAACCTAGAACAAAGAAAGAAGATAAAGAATGAAAGATTTTGTAACTATTATTGGAGCTGGTCTTGCTGGCTCTGAGGCAGCCTATCAACTGGCTAAGCGTGGTATCCCTGTGCACTTATATGAAATGCGTCCCAAAGTGTCTTCACCGGCTCATCATACAGATCAATTTGCAGAGTTAGTATGCTCTAACTCTTTGCGTGCGAATACGATAGAAAATGCAGTGGGGCTTTTGAAAGAAGAAATGCGTCGTTTAGACTCTTTAATCATGGAATCTGCCGATGCTACTCAAGTTCCAGCAGGTGGTGCCTTGGCTGTAGATCGTCATGCTTTTAGCAAAAGGGTCACAGAACGTATTAAAGAACACCCTTTAATCACAGTGATTCATGAAGAAGTGACAGAGATTCCAGAAGAAGGTATTGTTATTTTTGCAAGTGGTCCACTCACATCAGAAGCATTAGGGACTAAGATTAAAGAGTTAACTGGTTCTAAAGATTTTTATTTCTATGATGCGGCAGCGCCGATTGTAACAGCAGAGTCTTTGAATTACGATAAAGTATTTGCAGCCTCACGGTATGATAAAGGGGATGCAGATTATTTAAACTGCCCTATGACGAAAGAAGAATATGATGCTTTCTATGAAGCATTAACTACAGCCGATGTAGTACAACCAAAAGATTTTGAAAAAGAAATCTATTTTGAAGGATGTATGCCGGTAGAAATTATGGCATCTCGAGGAGTAGATACATTGCGTTATGGACCTTTGAAACCGGTTGGCCTTGTAGATCCACGGAACAATATTGAGTGGCATGCAGTAGTGCAGTTGCGCAAGGAAAATAAAGAAGCTACTATGTACAACTTAGTAGGCTTTCAAACGCATTTAAAATGGGGTGAACAAAAACGAGTATTCCAAATGATTCCAGGGTTAGAGAATGCTGAATTTATTCGCTATGGTGTCATGCATCGTAACACATATATTAACTCTCCAGAACTGTTGAACCAAGCATTCCAACTACAATCTAATGCACGATTGTTTTTTGCTGGTCAAATGACAGGTGTGGAAGGGTATCTAGAATCAGCAGCTGCAGGTATGATGGTAGCTATCCAAGTGGCGCGTATGTTGCATGGCAAAGAATTTGTTACATTCCCTAAAACAACGGCTCTTGGTGGGTTAAGCCATTATATTAGTGCTTATGAAGGTTCAAATTTCCAACCAATGAATGTAAATTTTGGTATCATGGAACCTTGGGGAGCTAAAGTACGTAAGAAAAAAGAAAAAAATGCATTAATTGCGCAACGTGCATTAGAAGAATTAGAGGCATTAATTGTAGCAGAAGAGTTACTGTCTTAATGAATAGTTTTGTACTTGACAGATATAGTGCTTTAAATATATAAAGGCAAGAGAATTTTATAATATTTGAAATTTTATAGATAAGAAAAAGAGGAAAGGATTTGCTATGTGCAATCCTTTCCTCTTTATATTTGTTATTATTTTGATTTTATAGGCATCACTTTGTGTTGAAACTAATGAATCATTATTTTCCTTTTTTGCCTTTCCCTATAGGGAATACATGTGTATCCGTTGTTCCTTTATAATGAAGGTATAGCCAGATGCCAAAGGACACAGCCATGACAATTAAGCTTGTAACTTGCGCAGATTTAAAGCCTAATGTTAAGTTTACATAATCTCCACGTAGGAATTCTAAGAAAAATCGCAAGGCAGAATACAAGAATGCATATAAGCAGAAAATTTGCCCTTTTTTATGAGGGAACACGTTAGCCAATAGTAAGATAACAAACAAAATAATATCTACTTGACCTTCCCATATTTCAGCAGGCCATAATGGTTGATTTCCATAGGTGCGATATGCCAATGTTGTTTCTGGATAGAGAATACCGAAATTTCCTCCAGTGGGGTGACCAAAGGCATCGCCATTCATGACATTCGCCATACGTCCCACAGATTGACCTACCATAAGGGCTGGTGCAAATAAATCAGCAAATGCCCAAGGGTCAACATGTTGTTTTTTTAAATAATAAATTCCAGCAATAGCACCTAACAATACGCCGCCTTGGATAGCCATACCGCCTTGCCATACGTATGGAATTTCCAATACATGATTGTGATAGTATCCCCAGTCAAAGAAAAACACATCCCATAGTCGAGCACCGATGATACCAGCTATAGCAACAGTAATGGTAAAATCTACCATATATTTTTCCCATCCACGGCCATCTTTTTTCATAATGAAGTATCCTACAATGGCAGCACTAATAATACCTAAAGCGAGAAGTAAACCGTAGGCTCTTATAGGAAAGCCTCCGATAAAAAACAAATACTGATACATAGTACCTCCTAAATATGTTCGTGTAATATACTTGTAATATTCCTACCTTTGTAGTGTACCATAAATTTTAGAGAAATAGTATAGTGTTCCCAATATATAGGCTGAATGTGATATAATATAAAGGTTAAAAGGAGCGCTTATGAAACACTTACAATTTATGAAACATATGGTGCTAGGAATATCGGCATTTAGTTTGTTTGCTTCTTATCCAGTAGCAGAGGCAGCAATCCATATTCCCTTTCCAGCACTTTCCAATACAACAACAGCAGTAGAACCTATACAATATGTAGGCCCTATGTTGTATACTCCAGAAAAGCAAGAAGTTACATTACCTATCACCATGGTATTTGATCCTATAGTATCAGAAACGGCGTATGATAAAAAGTATGTACAGAATGGTACATCAATCATGTCTCCCAGCTGGTTTGAATTGACTACGACTGGTCTAAAAGCTAGTTCTAAGCTATCCCATGACTATGTGAATGGTTATAAGGAAAAAGGCTATCGCGTATGGCCTTTGATTACAAACCAATTCGATCCAGATATGACTAGTAAAATCCTTGCTAATGAATCTATGTGGGAACGATATAAGCAAGGCCTCATTAATTATGCTACAGAGTATGGTTATGACGGATATAATTTTGATTTTGAAAATATTCATTATAAAGATAAAGCACAGCTAACTAAGTTTGTTGATTTTTTGGCAAAAGGGTTACGAACATATAATCTACATACATCAATAGATGTAACGGGTTATTCTAATAGTGAAAACTGGTCTTTAGTGTATGACCGTAAAGCGTATGCTGATGCAGTAGATTATGTGGTACTTATGGCGTACGATGAAACTTGGGCATCTAGTAATATAGCTGGACCAGTAGCTTCCTATCCATGGGTTAGAAAGCATACAGAGCAAATGCTTTCTGAAGTACCAGCATCAAAACTTGTACTGGGCATTCCATTCTATATGCGTGAGTGGTCTGTACCAGTGAAAGGTTCTTGGGAAGGAAAAGCAAAAAGTAAAACACTAGCCATGTCCAAAGCGTTGGACTTAGAACGTGAATACAGAGATGTGATGCGCTGGGATGAGCGATTAAAAGGTAATTATTTGACATTAACAAAGAAAAATGATGTCTATGGTAAATATGATGAAAAGAAACCATATGAGGGGATACTCACAAAAATTTGGTTTGAAGATCCACAGTCCTTAAGCTATAAAGTTGGTCTTGTAAAAGAATTACAACTTGCAGGAGTCGCGGCTTGGCGTAAAGGTTTTGAAGCTAGTGATGTATGGCCGGTGCTGAGTTTTGCTCTAGATGGTACTAATACAAATAGTACTGAAAAGGAGAAAGCAATTTCAGACAAAAAAGATCATAAAAAAGAAGTAAAAAAACAAGAGAAAAAGAAAGATAAGAAGAAAAAATCTAAACATACAGATACTTCAGAAGTGACAAAGATTTCTAAAGACGGTAAAGAAATTGTGTTAAAGTTTAAGAAACCTCATAAACACTCTGATGAAACAGATGTTGTAAAGGTTACAAAAGAAAAAAAGTCTTTGCCTAAAGACTAAGATTTGGAGTATACTTAGGAGTATTAATACATACAATTGAGGAGGCATAGCATGTACGAAAAATACGTGGCACAAGACATTGAAAAAAAATGGCAAACATATTGGGAAGAGTCTGGGGTATTTAAAACAGAGTATGACCCAAGTAAAGAAAAATATTATGTGTTAGAAATGTTCCCATACCCATCTGGTAACTTACATATGGGACATGTGCGTAACTATTCGATTGGTGATGTAGTGGCACGTTTCAAAAAAATGCGTGGATTTAATGTATTACATCCAATGGGGTGGGATGCATTTGGTATGCCTGCGGAAAATGCAGCTATTAAAAATGGTGTATCTCCTAAAGATTGGACATTAGATAATATTGCCAACATGACACGTCAGCAAAAAGAGTTGGGTTTATCCTATGATTGGGGCCGTGAAGTTGCGACTTGTAAAGAAGATTACTATCGTTGGACACAATGGATATTCCAACAATTTTATAAAAAAGGCTTGGCCTATAAAAAAGAAGCAAAAGTAAACTGGTGTGAACATGACCATACAGTATTAGCTAACGAACAAGTTATTGATGGCAAATGCTGGCGCTGTGATAATGATGTAGTGAAAAAAGACTTAAAACAATGGTTCTTTAAAATTACAGACTATGCAGATCGTTTGCTAGACGATTTAGATACATTGGACCAATGGCCTGACCGTGTAAAAGCGATGCAACGTAACTGGATCGGTCGCAGTGAAGGTACACAATTTGCTTTTTATGTGCCTAAAATTGATAAATCCTTTGAAGTGTACACAACACGTGTGGATACTTTATTTGGTGTATCTTATGTGGTGTTGGCACCTGAGCATCCATATGTAAAAGAGTTGATTCAGGATGCTTCCAATAAAGCAGAATTGGAGGCGTTCATTGAAACATTACGTAACCAAAGTGATATCGAACGTACTTCTACAGAAGCAGAGAAAGTAGGTATGTTCACTGGTTCTTATGCGACACATCCTATCACAGGTAAAGAAGTGCCTATTTGGATTGCTAACTATGTACTAGCGGATTATGGTACAGGCGCTGTTATGGGTGTTCCAGCTCATGATGAAAGAGACTATGCCTTTGCTAAAAAATATGATTTGCCTGTGAATTGGGTCATCCAAAATACAGCGCAAAATTTGGATTTTGCTTCTTTAGATGCAGCATTCACTGAAGATGGTATATTGGTGAACTCCGGCGATTTCAGTGGTAAAACTTCTGAAGAAGCACGTCAAGCATTAGGTGATTACTTCACTGAACAAGGTACAGGTCGTAAAACTGTAAACTTCCGTCTTCGTGACTGGTTGATTTCTCGCCAACGCTATTGGGGCTGTCCAATTCCTGTGGTGTACTGTGAAAAATGTGGAGAGCAATTAGTTCCAGAAGATCAATTGCCGGTAAAACTTCCAGAAGATGTATCCTTTGACGGCGGTGCTATCTCTCCATTAGCCACATCTGAAAACTTCCTAAACACAACATGCCCTTGCTGCGGTGGTCCTGCTCGACGTGAAATCGATACCATGGATACATTTATCGATTCTTCTTGGTATTTCTTGCGCTATACAGATGCTCGTAATGACAAAGAAGTGTTTAATAAAGAAATCGCGAAATACTGGATGAATGTAGACCAATACATTGGCGGTATTGAACATGCGATCTTGCACTTATTATATGCACGTTTCTTTGTGAAAGTACTACATGATATCGGTTTAGTAGAAGTGGATGAGCCTTTCAAAGCCTTATTAACACAAGGTATGGTATTAAAAGAAGGTTCTAAAATGTCTAAATCTAAAGGCAATGTAGTATCTCCAGAAGAAATCATTGCCAAATACGGTGCAGATACAGCTCGTTTATTCATCTTATTCGCAGCACCAGTAGATCGTGATTTGGACTGGAGCGACCAAGGGGTAGAAGGTTCCTATCGTTTCTTAGGTCGTGTATGGCGTATTATCGATACATACCAACAATTAGGTGCGTCTGGACATCATGATAGCTTATCCAAAGATGAAACTGCATTACGCCGTGAATTACATCGTGCTATCAAAAAAGTAACAGAAGACTTAGATGGTAAATTCAATTTTAACACTGCCATCAGTACTGTTATGGAGTTGGTAAATGCTATGTACCAATTTAAAGATAGCCATGAATCTGTGCAAAGTGATTTAGCAAAAGAATTAGTTGAAAAATTAACATTATTGCTAGCACCATTTGTACCGCATATTACTGAAGAAATCTGGCATGAATGTGGATTTGAAGGTTCTGTACATGCTGCATCTTGGCCGACTTATGAAGAATCTGCTCTAGTGGTAGATGAGGTAGAAGTGGCAGTTCAAGTGAATGGTAAAGTACGTGATAAATTGACAGTATCTGTTTCATTATCTAAAGAAGAATTAGAAGCAGCTGCGAAAGCATTACCACGTGTACAAGAGTTTACAGAGGGTAAAACTGTTGTGAAAGTGATTGTAGTGCCTAAAAAATTAATTAATATTGTAGTCAAATAAAACGAGGCTCCTATGGAAAAACGTAAGGACTATATTAGCTGGGATGAATATTTTATGGGTGTTGCCATGTTAGCAGGGCAACGCTCCAAAGATCCCAATACACAAGTAGGGGCTTGTATTGTGAGCGATGATAATAAAATTTTATCCATCGGTTATAATGGTATGCCCTTAGGTTGTGATGATGATGATTTCTCTTGGAATCGTAATCGAGAAGAAGATAATAAATATTTTTATATCGTTCATAGTGAACTGAATGCGATTTTAAATTATCGTGGTGGTTCACTAGAAGGAAGTAAAATATATGTCACTTTATTTCCTTGTAATGAATGTGCAAAAGCCATCATTCAAAGTGGTATTAAAGAAGTTATCTATTGGCGCGATGATTACAAAGATACACGAGAAGTGCAAGCATCAAAACGATTGTTTCAAACTGCCGGAGTAACTATTACGGCTTATGAACCAAGTGGTAGACAATTATCTTTACAACTATAATTGTAAAGGCTACATCTGTATATAATAAGGCTGAACTTGAGGATATATTCCTAAGTTCAGCCTTTTATGTTGGAATAGTATAATATCGAACAAAATAACGGCTAGTTCCCATTAAGGGCTAGCCGTTTGTATGTTCGATATTTATTTGTTGTTACCCATTACTTTTTTGATGGCTTTTACACTTTTAGAAGTAATATTTTTGCCAGTTTTTGTCAACCGTGTACGAGTTCGTGTAACTCTACCCATAGCAGTTAGAGAAGACTGTTTACGAGGCTTCATGTCTCTTTCATTACCAAAGTCACCACGACGGATGCTAGTAGCCTTTACTTTTTCAGAACCCACAGAACGTTGTAATTCTTTCATAATTACTTTTGGTTCTACAGATTTTTCAAATGTATATACATCTGCTGCTACATAGCCTAATTGTGGATATGCATGAAGAATTACATGGCAGTGATGGGATACGGCTACCAAGAAGATTTCATCTTCTAAAATTTGGCAATCGATTTCCTCAACACATTGATTTGTAATTGCTAAGGCATTCACAATAGCATCTTGTAAGACAGCAGGAGATTCTATTTTTTCATCAATACATGAATATAAATCAATTAAAACGTGTTCACCTAAAACGTGCATGTTTTCACCTACTTTCATTCATAGTCTATTATATAAAAAATTTTTGATTTTGTAAATTTGTTATACTTTTTTGTAATAGTTATGATTATAAAAATTAATTATAGAATTTACGAAACTCTACTCCTATGGTAAGCTATAGGTAAGACATAGAGAGCTATGCCCCTTTGAACGAGTCGTTCAAATTTATAAATCATACTACATATAGTAATGCTAGGAGGTCCTATTATGAAAGCACCGTTACGTTACGATTTTGCTTCTTTTTCTACGGAAGCACAGGCCGTATGCCCTGATCGAGTATTTACAGATTTTTTACACCGCTATGCTTATGGTGTAGATGCTTCTTGTTATTCGTATGTACCACAAGTAGTGGTGAAAGCTAATCATGAAGCTGAAGTCATTCGTATTTTGGAATTGGCGAATCAATATGGTACACCAGTTACTTTTAGAGCTGCAGGCACATCTTTATCTGGTCAAGCTTCTAGTGAACATGTATTAGTGGTGGCTAATGATGGCTTTAAACGAATGGAAGTATTAGATGGAGGTAAAGCATTACGGTGTGACTGTGGTGTCATCGGATCTGATGCTAATGAAAAATTAGTTCCTTATGGACGTAAAATTGGGCCAGATCCAGCTACCATTGCTAGTGCTTTGGTAGGGGGTATTTTTAATAATAACTCTTCTGGTATGTGCTGTGGTACTGTAGAAAACTCTTATCAAACAGTAAAATCTATTCGTGTTGTGTTGGTGGATGGTACGATTTTAGATACTAGCGATCCAGCTAGTGTACAAGCTTTCATGACCTCTCGTGCAGACCTTGTAAAAGGCTTATTAGACCTTCGTCAATGGATTTTTGATGATCCTGAATTAGTAGAATTAATCCAACGTAAATTTAAAATTAAAAACACTACAGGTTATTCGATTAATACGTTAGTAGATTTTGAAGATATTGTAGATATTTTAAATCATATTTTTATTGGTTCTGAAGGTACCTTAGGTTTCGTATCAGAAGTGGTATATAATACAGTAGAAGATAAGAAATTCAAGGCTTGTGGTCTTGTATTCTATAAAGAGCTATCCGATGCGTCCCGCGCAGTTGTAACGTTAGCGAATATGGGGCGTCAATATGTAGTATCTGCGGAAATGATGGACTACCTTAGTCTTAAGAGTGTACAAAAGTTAGAACAAGTACCGGACTTTGTACGTGGAGTGCCAGAGGGTACTAGCTGTATTCTATTCCAATCTGAAAGTAATAATGAGCAAGAATTAGCAGAACAAGTGGAATATATTAAAGAACAATTAAAAGATATTCCAACTATCATTCCTAGCTTATACTCTACGGATCCAGAAGAATACAATTCTTGGTGGTATATCCGTAAAGGATTGTTGCCAATTGCAGCAGGGCAACGCAAATCTGGTTCTACGGTAATTACAGAAGACGTATGTTTTAAAATTGAAGATTTTGTTAAAGGCATCGGTATCATTACAGAGTTATTCCGTAAATATGATTTTATGGATAATGGTATTATCTTTGGCCATGCCTTAAGTGGCAATGTTCATTTTATCATTACTCCAGACTTGAATGATCCAAGAGAACGTGATAATTTTAGTGGACTTGTGAAAGAAATGGCAGAACAAGTAGCAGCTGTAGAAGGTAGTATTAAAGCAGAGCATGGTACAGGTCGTATGGTAGCTCCATTCGTTGAATTAGAGTGGGGTGTGAAAGCGTACCAAGTTAACCGCCGTATCAAAGAGCTATTTGATCCTAATTACTTAATCAATCCAGATGTTATCATTACAGATGATCCAGATGTATATAAAAAGAACTTGAAAGCGATGGCGGCTATTGATCCATTGTTTAATATGTGTATTGAATGTGGTTTCTGTGAAAAGAACTGTCCATCTAAAAACTTAACATTAACACCACGTCAACGTATTTCCTTGGTACGTGAAGAAACACGTCTTCGTCAAGAAGGTAAACATGCAGAAGCAGATGCATTATCTGAAGGTTATCAATACTATGGTGTAGATACATGCGCAGCATGTTCTATGTGTTCCATGTTATGTCCATTAGGCATTGATACAGCGCAAATTGCATTATCTGTTCGTAAAGTAACAGCAAAAGGTCATGGTATTGCAGAAGCGATTTATGACAATTTCCCAGCTACCTTGGCAGCAGCTCGCATGGGGGTTACCTTAGGTGGTGCAGCAGGTAAAGTGATTACCAATAAGTTAATCTCTAAAATCACAAAAGGGGCTCACGAACTAACAGGTGTGACACCATATGCTCCAACTACATTGCCAAAAGCTAACCGTCATACCTTGAAAAATCAACGTAATACAGTAGGCAATGATAATGTTGTGTATTTCAGTACTTGTGCAAATCGTGCGTTTAAACCAAATCAAGGTCAAAAAGATACTCGTAGCTTGCAACAAGTGATGGAAAACTTATGTAAAAAAGCTGGCTATAATGTGATTTATCCACGCCACATCGAAAACTTATGTTGTGGTTTGAGCTTTGAAAACTATGAAGATATTGATAAACGTGCATTACGCGATTTAGAAAATGCTTTATTAGAAGCAAGCTGTGGTGGAGTATATCCTGTAGTGATTGACCATTCTGCATGTTTCTCCCATGCTTTTAAACATATTAAATCTGTAACAATCCTTGATGTATCTGAGTTCTTATACACACATATTGTTCCTAAATTAGATATTGTGAAGTGTAAAGAGCGTGTTATTGTTCACAAACAATGTAAAATCAAAAAAGCTGGCAAAGAAAAATACATTGAACTGCTTGCACGTGCATGTACTGATGAAGTGTTCAATATTAAATCCTTTGCATGTTGTGGTTTCGCAGGGCAAAAAGGTTTCTTCACACCAGAATTGAACCATTCCGCTACACGGGATTTAGGAGATGAAGTGAAAGATTATGGGGCTACACTAGGAGTAAGCTCTAGCTCCACATGTGAAATCGGCTTAGGCGAACGTGCAGGCATTCCATTCATTGGCATTGCCTATCTATTAGATGCATGTTCTAAATAACTGTGTAATACATTCATACAACATGAAAAGAAAACAGCCCTTTTAGGGCTGTTTTTCTTATTACATTGCTATAGTATGCAATTTATGATACAATAAACTCATCTTATAAAGATAAGAACTAAAATCAAATAAAGAAGTCTTTGAGGCAAGGTGCGAGGGGAACCTCAATTCCTGACCGGCGGTATAATAGTCCGCAAGCTCTTGAGAGCAGATCCGGTGATATTCCGGAACCGACAGTAAAGTCTGGATGGGAAAAGACAGTATATTGATAGCTATTGTGTATGTTATCAAATATTTGGAATGCTAAAGGGACTATGTATATAGTCCCTTTTTTGTGTAGAGGTGAGCCATGACACATATGACAACTGATGAAAAATATATGGCAAAAGCGATTGAATTAGCAGAAAAAGCAAGAGGATGTACATCTCCAAATCCAATGGTAGGAGCTCTCATTGTAAAAGATGGGCGCATCATTGGTGAAGGATATCATCAAAAAGCCGGCGAGCCTCATGCAGAGGTGTATGCATTACATCAAGCTGGTATGGATGCTAGAGGAGCTACCTTATATGTGACACTAGAACCGTGCTCACATTATGGAAAAACACCGCCATGTGCTAAGCGCGTAATAGCTGCAGGTATCTCTAGGGTTGTCATTGGTATGATTGACCCTAATCCATTAGTAGCGGGTAAAGGCCTAGCTATGCTACAAGAAGCGGGCATAGAAGTGGAGATTGGCGTTTTGGAACGACAATGTGTGGAAATGAATGAAGCATTTATTACATACATTAAAACGGGTAAGCCTTTCGTGATTTTAAAATCTGCCATGTCCATAGATGGAAAGATTGCTACTGCCAGTGGTGAATCAAAATGGATTACCAACGAAGAAGCAAGGCTCGATGGTCATCGTATTCGTAAAGAAGTAGATGCTATGTTAGTAGGGGTAGGTACGATTATAGCGGATGACCCATTACTAAGTTGTCGTCTTCCACAAGAAACCGTAGAAAATCAACCGCATTTATACATTCTAGACTCTCAAGGTAGAACTCCACTAGATGCAACCATTTGGACAGTACCTAATCGCAATATAACAATATTTGTTGGCGAAGAGTGTGGGCTAGAACAAATGGGAGCTTTCAGTGATAAGGGAGCAGAAGTTATTGTGACGCCATCCAATGAAAGAGGTTTAGACATTTCCTTTATTTTAGAAGAACTAGGTGCTCGTCAATGTATGAGTTTACTCATTGAAGGTGGAAGCCAAGTGGTGGCTAGTTTTGTAGAAACTAAATCTTTTGATAAATTGGTAACCTATATTGGGAATCGTATTATTGGAGGTATTGGAGCTACACCAGCTGTGGGTGGTTTAGGCTTTTCTAGTTTAGATGAAGCAGTACAGCTAGATATTGATGAAGTGATGGCTGTTGGTGATAATATGAAAATAATTAGTTATCGAAGAGGAAGAGAAGGCGTTTATGTTTACGGGGATCATTGAAGAAATAGGGACCATACAGAGTGTAAAACGTTCCCAAAGCTCACTTACCCTTGAAATTGCAGGAACTATCATTTTCGATGATTTAAAAATTGGTGATTCCGTAGCGGTCAATGGTGTATGCTTAACAGCTACTACCATAGGAGCCCAAAGATTTACAGCAGATGTGATGCCAGAGTCAGTTAAAATGACATCATTAATAAATCTTTCAGCAGGAAGTAAGGTAAATTTAGAACGAGCTATGGCTGCCAACGGTCGTTTCGGTGGCCACGTAGTGGCAGGGCATGTGGACGGTCAAGGCAAGATTATCGGTAAAGATCATGTAGGTAATTCCATTGTGTTTCGTATTGCTGCCGATGATGCTATTCTACACTATGTTATATACAAAGGGTCTATCACTGTGGATGGAGCTAGCTTGACTGTTTCCAAGGTGGGAACTGGTTGGTTTGAAATTTCTATTATACCTCATACGATTGGAAACACTATTTTGCAATATGCTACTATTGGTACTACAGTGAATTTAGAAACAGATATTTTTGGCCGTTATATTGAGCATTTTATGAAAGAAACTCATCTGGAGTCTACTAATACTAGTACAGTGACGATGGATACTTTAGTGCGTAACGGCTTTTTATAGAAAGGATGATATTTATGTCCTATACATTAAACTCTATTGAAGAAGTAATTGAAGACTTAAAAGCAGGAAAGCCTGTGATTATTGTAGATGATGAAAGTCGTGAAAACGAAGGTGATTTAGTTTTGGCTGCTGAATTTGCTACTCGTGAAAGCATTAACTTTATCATCAAAGAGGCTAGAGGTTTGCTATGCACGCCTATGTTGGAAAAAGACTTGATTCGTCTTGGTATCCATCAAATGGTAGAAAAAAATACGGATAATCATGAAACAGCGTTTACTGTATCAGTAGACCATGTGGATACGACCACAGGTATTTCTCCAGAAGAACGTGCTGTAACGATGCAAAAACTTATTGATCCAAATGCAAAACTAGAAGATTTTAGACGTCCTGGACACGTTTTTCCATTGCGTTACAAAGAAGGTGGAGTATTAGTACGTCAGGGCCATACAGAAGCGTCTATTGACCTTTGTAAACTAGCTGGATTATATCCTGCGGCAGCAATTTGTGAAATTACCAATGATGAAGGCTATATGTCACGTATGGATGATTTATTGGCTTTCAGTAAAAAACATAATTTAAAGATTGCTTCTGTAGAAGCTTTAGTGGAATACAGAAAGCGACACGATAGATTAGTAAGCATTGCAGCAGAAACAAAACTACCTACAAAGTTCGGTGATTTCCGCATCATTGTGTTTAAAAATGAAGTAGATCATAAAGAACATCTTATGATTGTAAAAGGTGATGTACGTGGAAAATCTGATGTGTTGATGCGTATTCATTCTGAGTGCTTAACAGGAGATGTATTTGGTTCTCATCGCTGTGACTGTGGGGAACAATTGGAAAATGCATTGCGCTCTATTGAAGAGCAAGGCGAAGGCATCGTTATCTACATGCGCCAAGAAGGGCGTGGCATTGGATTAACGAATAAAATTAAAGCCTATACACTACAAGATCAAGGGTACGATACAGTGGAAGCCAATGTGAAACTAGGATTCCCACCAGATATGCGTGAATATTCCTTAGCGGCACAAATGTTGCGCGAATTAGACGTGAAGAGTGTTAAGCTGTTGACGAATAATCCAGAAAAGAAAGAAGATTTAGAACGTTGGGGCATTACAGTATCTAAACGTGTTCCTATTGTGATTAAAGCCAATAGCATTAATGCAAAATATTTGAATACAAAAAAAGAAAAAATGCGCCATATGTTGTAAAAAAGTATGAAACTAGCAACTAGCAATTAGCTCGCTCAGGTCTGAATATGTCTGATAAAAATAGAGGAGAATGACAATGATTCAAGAAGGTAAATTAATAGGTACAGGTAAGAAATTTGCTATTATCGGCTCTCGTTTTAATGAGTTCATCACATCTAAATTGATCAGCGGGGCGAAAGATGCCTTGTTGCGTCATGACGTGCAAGATAGTGACATTACTACTATTTGGGTACCAGGTGCTTTTGAAATTCCATTGATTGCACAAAAAGCGGCAAAATCTGGTAAGTATGATGCTGTTATCTGCTTAGGCGCTGTCATCCGTGGTGCTACAACGCATTACGATTATGTATGTAACGAAGTGGCAAAAGGGATTGCTCATGTATCCTTAGAATCCGGTGTCCCTGTTATGTTCGGTGTAGTCACAACGGAAAACATTGAACAAGCTATCGAACGTGCTGGTACAAAAGCCGGTAATAAAGGATTTGATTGCGCTATGGGTGCTATCGAAATGATCAATCTATTGGAATCTATGTAGAAAGAAGGATATCCGTGGATTTTATTAAACGTTATACAACAGGAGAAGGGTTGCGACTATCCATTGCCGTAACTACTGATACCGTAGAAGAGGCGAGAGTTCGCCATGATTTGTGGCCGGTAGCAACAGCTGCGTTAGGTCGTACTATGACTGGGGCTATGTTAATGGCTAGTGATTTTAAAAATGATGAAAATGTAAGTATCCGATTGCGTGGTGATGGACCTTTGGGCATTGTTCATGTGGATGCATTCAGTAATAACACTGTACGAGGATATGTGGGCCATCCGCATGTAGATGTACCACTATTGCGAGAAGGAAAGCTTGATGTTGGGGCTGCTGTAGGGCGTAATGGAGAGGTTCAAGTGACTCGCTTTACTAAACTTAGTCAAAACTATACTTCCCAAAGCCCTATTCAAACAGGTGAAGTGGCGGAAGATTTAGCTTATTATCTAGCTATGTCTGAACAAGTGGGATCTGTATTAAGTCTTGGTGTATTAGTAGATCCAGATTATCATACTATTGTGGCAGGTGGCTTTTTAGTACAAGCTTTACCAGATGTAACAAATGATGCATTTGATACAATTGAAGCAAATTTGAAAACTATTGGACCTGTGACTAATTATTTGAAAGCAAATCCTAATGCGGAACACTTGATGGAACGCATTTTGGATGGATTTACTGTACAAGAAGTCTATAGTGAGCGTATTCATTTCGCATGTCCTTGTAGTCGGGAACGATTTTTTGACCGATTAGCAAGTTTGCCAATACATGATAAACAAGAATTAGCCCAAGATGAAGTGACAGAATTAACTTGTCACTACTGTAATGAAAAATATCGCTTTTCTAAGGAAGACATGCAAACCTTATTAATCGAAGAAACACATTAATGCTACTTGTTTCTATGGAGGGACCAGTATGAAAAGTATTGAATGGAATGGATCAGAAGTTATTATCTTAGATCAAACGAAATTACCTGCATCTGTGGAATATGTACGTTGTACTGACTGGCGTCAAGTGGCTGAAGCCATTAAAATGCTTCGTGTGCGCGGGGCCCCTGCTATTGGTGTATCAGCTGCCTATGGATTAATTCTTGCCTTCCGTGAGAGCTATCATCGTGGTGGGGCTAGTGCAGAGATTTTGTCTGAATTTAGAGCTTTTGCGGAAACCTTACGCCAAACTAGACCGACAGCGGTTAATTTAATGTGGGCTATTGATCGAGTATTGCGTATTGTAGATACTTTCACAGGCGATATTGGCGAGTTAGATGCGGTTCTTGTAAAAGAAGCTATCGCTATTGATACTGAAGATGTTGCCTTAAATGAAAGTATGGCAAAACATGGAGCTACATTATTCCAAGATAAAGAAACATATCGTATTTTGACACATTGTAATGCAGGAGCTTTGGCTACAGCAGGGATAGGCACCGCATTAGGAGTGATTCGAGAAGTCCATGCACAAGGTAAATTGGATCGTGTGTATGCAGATGAAACAAGACCGTTATTGCAGGGGTCTCGACTAACTGCTTTTGAACTTCATGAAGATGGTATTCCTGTGACATTACAAACAGATAATATGGCTGGTTATGCTATGCAACAGGGTCTTATTGATGCAGTGATTGTGGGGGCTGACCGCATTACTTTAGAAGGTGATGTGGCCAATAAGATTGGCACATATAGTGTTGCCGTATTAGCCAAACATCATAATATTCCATTTTATGTAGCTGCTCCGTATAGTACATTTGATTTCTCTATGGCAAGTGGTAATGATATTCCTATTGAAATGCGTAATCCTCAAGAGGTACTGCAATTCCAAGGCGTTCCTTCGGCACCGCAAGGCATTGAAGTATTGAATCCGGCTTTTGATGTAACACCTCATGATTTAGTGACCGCTATTATCACAGAAGAAGGCGTATTACGACCTCCGTTTAACGAAAGTATTCGCAATTTACAAGAAAAGAAAAGGAAATAGGAGTTGAACATGGTTGATGTTGTTATCACACATGTAGATGTGTTACAAGAAAATTCAATTGTAAGAGATATAGCCATTGTCATTGAAAATGGATATATTAAAGAATTTGTTTCTAATGATGCTGTACCTCAAGCTAAAGAAGTGATTGATGGTAAAGGTATGCTAGCAGCCCCAGGAATGGTAAATACGCATACTCATATTGCTATGGGCTTATTGCGTAATTACGCAGATGATTTGGAGTTAATGGATTGGTTACAAACTGCCATCTGGCCAGCGGAAGCTAAATTGAATAATCACTTAGTCTATTGGGGTACACAGTTAGGTATTGCAGAAATGTTCCGTTCTGGTACTACTTGTTTTAGTGATATGTATTTCTTTATGGATCAAACCGCAGAGGCTGTGAAAGAAACAGGTATTCGTGCCGTTTTATCTCGTGGTATGGCTGGTGTGGCACCTACGGCAGAACAAGCTTTAGTAGAAAGTAGAGAATTATTCCTTAACTATCATGGATATAATCAGCAGCAAATTAAAGTTATGCTAGGTCCTCATGCACCATATACTTGTCCCGATACTTATTTAGAACGAGTGGTTCAATTAGGTCATGATTTAGGGGCACAAGTTCATATGCATTTAAGTGAAACAAAAGGAGAAGTGGAAAATGTTATAAAAGCTACTGGTAAAACTCCTATTGCACATATGAATGACTTAGGCTTGTTTGATTTAGGTTGTTTAGCAGCCCATTGTGTGCATGTAACAGATGAAGATATGGATATTATGAAAGAAAAATCTGTTCGTGTAGCTCATAATCCACAATCGAATTTAAAATTAGCCAGTGGTATTGCACCAGTGCCAGAAATGCTTGCTAAAGGAATTGTGGTAGGCTTAGGTACAGATGGTTCTGCTAGTAACAATAATGCAGATATGCTAGAAGAAGTGCGTTTAGCAGCTATGCTACATAAAGCTCGTTTATACGATCCATTGGCAATACCTGCTCAAACGGCTTGGGAGCTTGGTACAGTCATGGGAGCTAAAGCATTAGATTATAATGATTTGGGCATATTAGATGTAGGATATCGGGCAGATATTGTATTGTATGATACGTCAGGATTGCATTGGCAACCACGGTATAATGATGTAGCATCCTTAGTGTATGCGGCCAATTCATCAGATGCTACTACCGTTCTTGTGGGTGGTAAAGTAGTGATGAAAGATAAAGAATTATTGACTATTGATGAAGAAAAGTTGCGTTATGAAATACAACAAGCGCAGGCGATCTTTCAAGGGTAATGCTACCCATCAGTGTATTCCGACATAGTAGTTATATATAATTCCTATGCTGTGATCATGGGTCATAGTAGCGTACTAACATTATGAAAGTTTAATAGGTATAACCTATATAAGCGAGGTCTTTATGACCTCGCTTTTAATTGACAAAAAATATCAACTATTATATTATAACAGTAATTGATTTAACAATTCGTAAATTTAAGTAACAAGTGAGCAAGTGCTCAATATATAGTATTCGGATAAGTTCCATTTTCCTTAGGGAAAGTGGATTTTTTTATTAGGAGGAAACTAATGCGATTGTGGAATGCAGTAGCTTGTGCCTCTGTTCTATGTGGTTTGATGGTGCTATCAGGGTGCTCTTGGACTGCTGATACGCCAACAGCAGTGACTCAAGAGACATCAACAAGAACGGAAATTGACAAGACGGGAACTTCTGTGACTATGCCAAGTCATCCCAAACGGGTTGTCATCTTAAATACAGCCAATATTGATATGTATTTGGCCGTTGAAGGAACTATTGTGGGGCGTATGGATGCTGCCTCTTTGACAGGAGAGTTACAAGAAAAGGTAAAAGACATTCCCTCTGTAGGGAACACATACAATCCTGATGTAGAAAAGATTATTAGCCTAAATCCTGATTTAGTGATTGGAATGAATATAGCAAATCACATAAAACTTCGGGAGGCTTTAACATCAGCGAACATTCCGTTGTATATTAATGATTTAGATTCCTTTGAAGATGTCAATCGATCCTTGCAACTATTCGGCGAGCTAACGAACCATCCAGATATAAGCAAGGTGCAAATAGAGAAAATTAATACTGTATTTTCAGACTATCAAGCGAAAATAAAGGATAAGCCACATCCTAAAACATTGTTGTTACTGGGTACACCAGGTAATCTAAACGTCAGCACAGATCATTCTTTCAGCGGTAAATTGTTAGATACATTAGGTGCCGATAACATTGGTAAATATATGAAGAGCGAAGCGCCTTATGTACCACTGAGTTTAGAATTTATACAGGAACAAAATCCTGAGCGAATTATTTTTGTAGTTATGTATCCTGATCCTTCGATTAAAGAGTCTTTTATAAAAGAAATGCAATCAAATCCAGCTTGGCAACACGTACAAGCAGTAGAAAATGGTCAGATTCACTATGTTCCAGGTGGTTTATTCGCCTTAAATCCTGGCACACGGATTACGCAAACACTGGAATTAATGTACAAAGCATTATATGAATAAATATATTAGGAGGTTTTATCATGAATAAACTTTTAAAAGCATCCTTATGTGGAGCTATTTTCAGTACTTTATTAGCACCTGTATATGTAACACATGCAATGGATACAAGTGATAATAATATAGTAGTTATTACGGCATCAAAACGAGAAGAAACTATTAAAAATAGTCCTGCTGCGGTACAAGTTATTACTCAATCAGATATGAAACGATTAGGGGCAGATACAGTAGAAAGTGCTTTACAATTAGCTGATAATATTAATTTATCAGAAGCAGGCATGACTGGTAATCAGGTAATGATTCGTGGTATGGAATCACGCCATTCCCTTGTGCTCGTAAACGGCCGCCGCTTAGCCGGTGAAGATGCATCCAATACGACGAATGTGTACACTTTGCGCCGCATTAATTTAGACCAAGTGGATCGCATTGAAATTGTCCGTGGATCATCCTCTGCTTTATATGGCTCAGATGCTATGGGCGGTATCATTAATATTATTACGAAGCAGCCTACCGATATGTCACAATCTTTTGGTGTATCTAGCGGTACTAAACATGAGCAAGCACATTATACGTTTAATAGTGGGACTCAAGGTCGTTGGAATGCAAGTATCAATGTGAATGTGACGAAAGAAAGACCTATTAATCGACATATGGCAGATCAGACTTTCAATGCGAGAACAAAACAATTAACAGGCTATACAGAAGGATATCGTCGTATCATGTATGGACATAAACAATCCTATAATAGTAGTGTTATTTATGATTTAAAAAATGCTAACCAAAATACAATTAAAGTAGATTTCAGTTATTTCAAAGAAAACCTACAAACTGATAATGCTGATAAATATGCTAATGTATTCCATAAAAGTGGAATGGTATTCGCAGCGGCCCCCAAAATGGTACCTGTCAATTTGAATAAGACAGAATATTTTGATAATAAGAGTGTACAAACGGGGATTACTTACAGTGGTAAAACCAATAGAAACAATTATGAAATAGGAGCTTATTATAGTCAATTAGATAAAAATTATCGAATGACAGATGATCGTACTTTACCTGAAGGTATTATCAATGTGATGATGCCAAGTAAACCACCAACACCACCAACATCATTGAAGTTTGATTATCAGTCCTTATATCCAGCTAATGATTACGATACGGCTAAATACAAAAATATTGTCCTCGAAGGAAAGGACACTATGTATGTAGGGGATCATCATAATGTAACATTTGGTGGTGAGTATCGACGTGTTATCTATGAAGGTACACGCCTAGGTGGATTAGATGTACATAAAATGAAACAAACTAAAAAGTTTCATTATGATTCTTGGGCAACCTATGTAGAAGATTTATGGCAAGTAAATCCAAAACTATCTTTCACACCAGCTATTCGGTATGAACATAATAGTCAATTTGGGCATAATGTAACACCAAAAGTGGGTGTAGTCTATGGAATCGATACACATACGCGGGTGAAATTTAACTTTGGTAAAGGATACAAAGCACCAAGTATTTCAGAATTATACTTAAATATGTTCCACACAACACCAATGGGAGTGTTGAATATTGTAGGAAATCCAAATTTAAAACCTGAAACTTCTACATCTTTGGATGTTGCCTTAGAAGCTGAACGTGGTAAAACATTTGGTAAAGCCTCCTATTATCATACAAGAGTAAGGAATCTAATTGATAGTCATCGGATCCAATCAGATGTGGTAGGAGTATCACAACGCCATCAATACTACAATGTTGGTAAAGCAAAAATACAAGGTTTTGAAGTCACTTTAGGTCATAAATTAACTGATAAATTTATAGTAAAAGGTACTTATAATTTGGTAGATGCCAAAGATATGAGTACTCATGAACGTTTAAGTAATCGTCCGCGTTCTATTAGCACGTTACAGCTGATTTATGATGACCATAAATCCAATGGATATAGTGCTGTATTATGGAATAGCTTTACACATAAATATGGTTTTGAAGAAGCGCGAAATCGCGGTACTAATAGTTATAATGAATACTCTTTTAATACATTAAATTTCAGTGTCAATAAAAAATGGAATAATGGATTATCTGCCTACATAGGAATTGATAATCTATTAAATCGTGAAGTTCATGATTTGTATATTGATGGTCGTATGTATCGTATGGGCATGGAAATGACATGGTAAGATAAAATCCTAGAGAGTATAGGGGACTAGGCTTGACAAATATATGTCAACTGCTTATAATATCTGTATGTGCGTATATAAATTACCTGCACTTCCATTATACGTTTTGGAGGGGGGGATATAGATGTCAGAAATTAAAGTCGGTAAAAATGAATCGCTTGAAAGTGCACTTCGTCGTTTTAAACGCTCCTGCCAAAAAGCAGGTGTTTTATCTGAAGTACGCAAACGCGAACATTACGAAAAACCAAGCGTAAAAAGAAAGAAAAAATCTGAAGCAGCAAGAAAACGCAAATTCAAAGCGTAAGTCAATCTTGGAGGTACAACATGTCCTTAAAAGATCAGCTTAAAACAGATATGAAAGAAGCTATGAAAGCTCGCGAAGCGGGTAAGGTTGCTCTTTCAGTCATTCGCATGGTAAATAGCGCCATAAAAAATACAGAAATCGATAAGAAAATTGAATTAGAAGATTCAGATATTATCGCTATATTAGCGAAGGAAATGAAAATTCGTCAAGATTCTTTAGCTGAGTTTGAGAAGGGTCATCGTGATGACTTGATTGCTCAAGTAAAAGCTGAGATGGAAGTATTAGCAAAATATTTGCCTGCCCAATTAAGTGAGGAAGAAGTTCGTCACATTGTGGTAGAAGCGATTTCCACCCTAACTGCACCGATTAAGATGGGTGACCTTATGCCATTGGTAATGCCAAAGACTAAGGGCTGTGCAGATGGCAAGTTAGTCAATGCAATTGTCAAAGAAGAACTTGCAAAAGTCAACTAATGAGTTGACAGACTTATTTGATTATGTTACTATAATCGCATAATATAATACTAAGTCAATGAGGACTCTAAGAAACATAGTTTCTTAGAGTCTTTTTGTTTATTATGAGGAGGTTTATCATGAGCAAAGAATTATTATACTACATTCCAGCGGGCCAATATGGTAAAGAAGGTGTTCTTGCCTTACTAGAACAACATCCAGAAATTCGTTTTGTATCTTTAGTAGGGGTTGATCTTGCAGGTAATGATACAGATGAAAAAATTCCAATGGAGCAATTCTTTGATGATTATGAATCTTTTTTTGAAGGTCGTGCGGTACAAACAGATGGTTCTTCTGTTGTATTAACTAATATTGCAACATTGAACAATGCCCGTGTAGATATGTGGGGCGATCCAAGTGTGAATTGGTTTGTAGACTATAACTATGAACATATTGATGAAAAAACAGGTAAACCAACTGGTACACTTCGTATTCCAGCATTCTTAAAACACTGTGATCGTTATGTAGATTCTCGTTCTATCTTAAAACGTAGCTGTGAATATGTAAAAGAAGAATTGATGAAATTATTACAAGCGAACCAAGTGAAAGGCATGGAATTTATCGATGCTAATGAAATCGCTGACGTTATCTTTACATCTGCTACAGAATTGGAATTTTGGGTGAAAACACCGTCCAGAAATGTAGATGCAAAAGCGTTATCCGTATCTCAAAAACTACAAGAGCAATACTGGCAACGTACTCATGGTTCCGTGCGTACAGCTTTAGAAAAAGCAGTATCCTTATTGGATAAATATGGTTTACATGCAGAAATGGGCCATAAAGAAGTAGGTGGGGTAAAAGCCAAACTTGACGATGAAGGTAATGTGGACTGGGTATTAGAACAATTAGAAATTGACTGGAAATATACAAATAATCCATTGCAAACAGCAGATAATGAATTACAAGCCCGTATCATTGTTCGTGAAGTGTTCCGTGAAAATGGTTTAGATGTTACTTTTAATGCGAAACCAATCATCGGTGTAGCAGGTTCTGGGGAGCATACACATTTTGGTGTAATGGTGAAAATGAAAAATGGCAAAGTCCACAATTTGTTCTCCCCAGCGGATTTACGTAAAGAACATGCTAGCCCATTGGCATATGGTGCTATTATGGGTCTATTAAAACACTACGAAGCTATCAACCCATTTATTTCCTCCACAACAGACTCCTTGAATCGCTTAAAACCAGGCTTTGAAGCACCTGTATGTATCGTAACATCCTTGGGTACAGATCCTGCATTGCCAAGTCGTAATCGTACGATCCTTTGTGGCTTGATTCGCGATGTGGATACACCGATGGCAACTCGTTTTGAATTGCGTTCACCAAACCCATATACGAATACATATACTGCATTAGCATTGATTTATTTATCTGCTTTCGATGGCATGAAATATGTCATCACATCTGGTAAGGCACCAGAAACGATTTTAGCTGAATTATCCAAAAAAGAAGGGGAAGCAGCTGACTATCTAGAAACATCCCGTGAATATCGCTCAGAAGTGGATGTATTTGATGATTTTACAGCAGAAGAGCGTGATCGTAAATTTGGTAAAGCCCCTGCTACTGTATGGGAAAATATCCAAGGCTATACAAACAATCCAGAAAAAGTAGCATCTTTAACATTGGGTGGTGCTTTTGAACAAGATTTAATGGATTCCTTTATGGCGGGTATTTTAAAACGTTGGACATTGGAACTAGCAAACCGCATTGTGCCAGCTAATATTCAATTAGTGCGCTCTTTACAAGCTGTTCATGATACAGCAGATGCATTTGATAGTGCAAACTGGAATAAAGTCAATACATTACGTTTATACTTGGCAAAAGATAGTGTAGATAGCAAATCTTTATTCACGCGCATCACTGATGCATTGGCAAAAGGTGATTATGATACAGCATCTACATTGCAAGTTGAAATGAATGAAAAAGTGCTTGAATTAGAAGCGTTATATGCAGAATATACTCGTAATATTCTATAATAGGTACTTAGTATAAAAAAGGACTGACCACAACATTGTGTTCAGTCCTTTTGTTATGATAATCTATAATCTTTCTCCAGTATTAGGCTCTTTACCATATCGAACGACTAATACTAAACTGATGACTAAGGCCAAGATAGCAGAAGACCAAAGAAATAAATCTATAGCAGATTCATGAGATACAATAATCAGTCGAATGATGGCAGTAATGCCGATGTAGATAAAGTAACGAAGAGGGAAGTGGAAGTTGTTTTTAAAATATTTTACCACTAAGGATAAGAATTCAAAAAATAGAAAGAAATTAATAATTTCTTCTAAAAATGTAATATATGCCACTTCGGTTGTAAATAAACCTGGTATGAGCGTTACAATATGAAATGCTGTATTCAAAACAGCTACAGTTAATACAATGCCGATAGAGAATAGAGTGAAGTTTAGAACCCACTGAAAAAATGTAGATATTTGTTGTAAAAAATAATTCATTTGGACCTTTCCAATAAAAAAGGGTGGAGTGACGAATCACTGCACCCTTATGTATTTACTTAGTAACAATTAAACTAACGCTTTAGTTGCCGCTTCAGCTGCATCGAAGTTAACAGCAGATGTTACTTCTGGCACGTATTCTACATAACGAACTACGTCGTCTTTGTCGATAACAACGATACCACGAGATAATAAGCGTAAGCCTTCAAGAATGAAACCATAATTTTCACCGAAAGAAAGGTCGCGGTGGTCAGATAAAGTTTCAACTTGGTCGATACCAGCAGCACCACACCAACGTTTTTGAGCGAATGGTAAGTCTACGGATACAGTCAATACAACAACGTTTTCACCTAATTTAGAAACGTTTTGATTAAACCAACGAGTTTGCGCATCACATACGCCAGTATCCAAAGATGGTACTACAGAAATAACTTTAACTTTACCAGCATAATCCGCTAATGTTTTTTCACCTAAGCCATTGTCTAATAGTGTGAATGCAGGAGCTTTATCACCTACTTTTACTTCTTTACCTAATAAAGCGATTGGGTTACCTGCAAATGTTACTACACCTGTACGTTTTTCCATTGTATGTTCCTCCTTAAAATACGGAATATTATCTTTTGTATAATGACATTATAACATGGTACAATAAAATTAGTAAATAAACTTTATCGAAAAAAATCGAAATTATCATAGAATGGGGGTACTTATGAAAGGTTTTCATTTATTCCGTTACTTTTTCAAAGATCATTCGTATAAATATATTATTGGAATCATATTACTACTTACCATAAATGGGTTATTCTTACTGGTTCCTTCTTGGATGGGGGAAGCTATCAATACATTATATGTTGGCAAAGATGGAATCTGGCAGTATGTATGGTGGTTTATCGTATTAGGCATTGTTATTACTGTGTTAAAATTTATCTCTCGTCATATGCTTCTAGGTTCTATCCGCAATTTTGAGTTTTATTTGCGTCGAGAGTTATTTCGTCACGCCTTACGCATCCCTACATCTTATTATGATGAACATGGTCCAGGAAAAGTTATGGCTTTGATGACAAATGATGTAACCTCTCTACGTGTGTCGCTGGGATTAGGAGTTATGTTATTTGTAGATGCCTTATTCTTTGGGGTCATTGCGTTTTGTATCCTTGTTCAAAAGATGTCCCTATGGTTAGCAGTGGTGACTATATTGCCGATGCCATTTATTGTGTATGGTATGTTGAAGCTTTCAAAACATTTACGAAGTCGTCAAAAGAAAGCACAAAGTTCCTACAGTGATGTGACAGAATATGCTCAAGAGTTATTTTTAGGTATGGCAGTTATTCGCGCATTCAACAAGGAGTATACAAGCTGGAAACGGTTTATAAAAGTGAATGAAAAGAACTATGAAAATAATCTAGATGTGGTGCGTATTGATTCCTTACTGACTCCATTAACATATATGGCACCCTTTGTTTGCTATGCACTTAATATGTATGTGTGTGGTCAAGCTATCATCAATGGAGAACTAACAGTAGGCGAATTTGTGGCACTTAATGGGTATGTCATGCTTGTTATAGGACCTATCATGGCGATTGGCTCTTTAACAACTGTATTGCAAAAAGGCTTGGCCTCCTTGGAACGAATGGAAGAGTTTTTTGAACTTCCTCAGGAAGAAATTCAAGAACAAGTAGGGCACTTACCACTAGAAGATATACATATAGAGGGGTTAAACTTCGCCTATGCTACTAGCAAGGAACCAATTTTAAAAGATGTATCTATGCATATTCCCAAAGGAGCTTTTATTGGTATCGTTGGTGGACCTGGATCGGGAAAGTCTACTTTATTTAAATTATTATTGGATATTCAGCATGCCCCTAAACATAGTATCTATTTTGGTTCTACCGATATTCAAGATATTCCGCTTAGTACATTACGTCATAGTATCGCCTATGCATCATCCACGCCTTCTTTACTAAGTGTATCCATTAGAGAGAATATTCAATTTGGTTATACAAAGGGAAAAGATTTGTCAATGACTATTGAAGAAGCTGCTCAACGGGCGGGTTTGTTTAGAGATTTAGAGGAACGTATTGAAGGGAATCGTAAGTATGATCACTTAGAAGAAGGTGGTACCGATGTATCTGGAGGACAACGACAACGAATTTCTTTGGCTCGTGCATTCTTTAAAGATGCTCCCTACTTGCTTTTAGATGATGCTTTCTCTGCGTTAGATGCTCATAGTTTATGTCATATCTTAGACACATTGCGATCTAATACAGAACAAACTATTATATGCATTTCACAGCGCTTAGAGGCCTTAGAAGGTGCAGATTGTATTTATGTGTTCCACGAAGGTCATATCGTTGAATCTGGTACGCATTCAGAATTATTACAACAAAAAGGTATGTATCATCAGTTGGTGATGTTGCAAAAGCGAGGAGATAGCCATGAGAACTAAACAAAAAACAGATTATCATGTGCTATTACATTTGTGCACATTTATAAAACCGTATATGGCCTATATGTGTCTTGGTGTTTCTATGTTACTTCTAGTGCTAGGAGTGCAATTAGTACGACCAGTTATTATGAAAGAATTTATCGATGTAGGCGTGGCGACTAAAGATATGGGTCTCATAACGAATTATGCAGTCGCTTATATTGGATTAATTTTGTTTGGAATGATTGCATTAGGTGTTGAAAACTATGCTTTGCAAAGTTTTGGACAACGTATCATCTATGATATTAGAAATAAAATTTTTGAAAATATATTAACTATGAGTCCTAAAGAGTTTACGACGTATCCTGTAGGAAATTTAGTGACAAGAGTTACCAATGATACAGAGTCGATTCGCACCTTATATACAGAGGTGCTCGTAAAAATAAGTAGTAGTATCTTTCAAATTATTGGTATTTTAGCGTTTATGTTCCTTATAGACACTACATTGGCTACCATAGTATTACTATTAGTGCCTGTATTTGCTGGAGTTATTTTTATCTATCGTAAGTATGCTAGAAAAGCTTTCAGAGGCGTTCGTAGTAAAGTGGCTGCATCCAATGCATCCGTACAAGAAATGTTAAATGCTATTTTGATGATTAAGACCTATGTAGGTGAAATTATCATGGAAAAAAGCTACGATAAGGTAAGTCGAGAGTTTCTAGAGGCAGGCCTATTTGAGGTAAAAACATTTGCTATTTTTAGGCCAATTGTAGATGGATTATTCTTTGTAGCTCTTATTGCTATTTTTACTGTGACTGGATATTTTGATTCTATTACGGAGGCAGGCACTGTTTTTGCATTTTTACAATATATTAATCGGATTTTTGAACCTATCAAAGAAATTGCTGAAAAATATGGTAACTTACAGTCTGCCTTAGCAGGAGCAGAACGTATTTTACCTATGTTGGAAAGTGAAACTAAGCAGGTACAAAAGAATATTGTGATACCAAAAGAATTCTCTTCTATTCATTCTATCGAGTTTGATCATGTCTATTTTTCTTATGATGGAACAGAAAATTACGTATTGAAAGATATTAATTGGTCCTTACAGGAGGGGGAATTCTTAGGAATAGCAGGTCCATCCGGTGGGGGTAAGTCCACGATGATGCAATTATTACTTGGGTTTGAACAGCCTACCAAAGGATGTATTCGTATAAATGGACATGATTTGAGTTCATTAGACGCAAGGATCATACGCCAATCAATGGGCTACGTATTCCAAGACTCCCATTTGTTTAAAGGTTCTATTGAAGAGAATATTTCCTTGTTTGATAGTTCTATTACAGAAGAAATGATAAAAGAAGCTGCTAAACGGGCTCATTTAGATAGCTCTGTACAGCGTTTGGAAGAGGGATATCAAACACCTGTAGGATATTTAGGGTCTTTACTTTCACAGGGGCAACGCCAATTATTGTCTTTGGCGAGAACCTTGGTACAGAATAAATCATTATTAGTATTTGATGAGGCTACTTCCAATATAGATAGTCACACAGAAGAATTATTGCAACAATCGATTGCAGATATGAAAGGTGATAAAACGATGATTGCCATAGCACATCGTTTGTCAACGTTACGTGATGCTACAAAAATTATTGTCATATCCGATGGTAAAATTGTAGAACAAGGTACCTTAGAGAAAGTGCTAGGTCAAAAAGGTTTGTTTTATCAATTATGGAATGCATAAAGAAAGGGTATTATGGAAGATATTATTTCACGAGATAATAAAAAAATTAAGCACATTGTACAATTATATAAACGAAAATATCGTACTACGCATCAGGAATTTGTAGCTGAAGGATATCGTACTGTAATGGATATGCTGCCTACTGGTACAGTACGGTATGTCATTGTCAACATAGAATCCATAAAACAGGAACAGTTAGAGCCATTGCTATCCTTATGTGACATCTATGACGTCCAGGTATTTTCCATTTCAGATAACCTATGGAAAGGGATTGAAACAACAGTTCATGGACAAGGGATAATTGCTGTAGTATGTCAAAAAGTACATCGACTAGAAGATTTTCGTGTAAAAGAGAATGGTCTATATGTACTCATTGATGGAGTACAAGATCCAGGCAATTTAGGAACTTTAATACGAACTGCTGTTGGTGCTGGTGTAAGAGCTATGTTTTTAACATCTAATACGGTAGATATATACAATGAAAAAACAGTGCGTAGTACTATGAGCGGATTGTGTAAATTACCGATTTATACAAATGTCACACAAGATAGTGTAGTAAAGCTTATAGAAGAGCAAGGAATCAAATTGTATGGAACTGTTTTAGAAGATAGTGTTAACTATGGAGAACCAAGCTATGAAGGGGCCACTATGATTGCTCTAGGAAATGAAGCAAATGGTATTTCAGAGGATATATTACAATTGGTTACACAGCGAATTTCTATCCCCATGTATGGTCCTATGGAATCTCTGAATGTTGCCATAGCTGGAGCTTTGTGCATGTATAAAGTACAAGAAAGAAAACTTTGTCTATCCAAATAGCAATAATTTTGGTAGAATAAGAATACAATTATCCATTTAGTGCGTACAGGAAGGTAACTATGAAACGTCTAATTGTGAATGCAGATGACTTTGGTTTACATCCTCTTATTAATGAAGGAATCTTAGAAAGTCATCAACAAGGAATAGTAACAAGTACGTCTTTATTGGCATCTGGAAAGTATTTTGAGGATGCCTTATCATTAGCTAAGACAATGCCCACACTAGGCGTGGGATTACATGTTTGCTTGGTCGGTGGGCTTTCACCAGTCTGTGATCCTAAAGAAGTTCCAAGTCTACTGATAGATGGTAAATTTCCTATGACACACACAGAATTTATAAAACGGCTGTATACCGGACGTATAAAAGGTTCTGAATTGCGAAAAGAAATTGAAGCACAATTTCAAAAAGTAATGTCTACAGGATTACCTATAACACATGTAGATGGACATCAACATATGCATGTACTACCACAAGTGTTGCCTATAGTGGCAGAACAAATGAAGCGCTATGGTTTAACTAAGATTCGTATGCCCGATGAAACTCCATTTTTAATGAATGGTGTGTCTTCACTAGGTCGTTGGATTGGTAAAGTAGGGCTAACGGTTATCACACAACAAGCCTACACTACATCTCGTGATTTTGGATTTTCATCGCCCCTATATTTTTGGGGTATGATGAATGGTGGTCAATTGAGGGAAGAATCTTTGTTAGCAATTTTAAAAAAAGTTGCTAAGAAACAAGGGGTCCATGAAATTATGACACATCCTGGTAAAGATAATCATACACTCCGATCCTTGTATGATTGGGGCTATCATTGGGATGAGGAACGAGCGGCTATGACATCTGCTAGAGTAAAAGAATATATTGCTACTCATGATATTAGTCTCATCCATTATGGACAATGGACTGAAGGAGAACGTTCATGAGCACCATGGCAAAGCGAGGAATCTTCATTGGATTTTTACTCCTTATTGTGTCAGGTATAACAATTTATTTTACAATTGATTTAGATTCATTAGCTACATTAGGTACATTTAACTTTACATCTTTATTGTTGGCAATGGTAGCACTTGCTTTAGGTATGTACTTTGATGGTTTGCGGTTACAACGGTTGGTACGTATGGGTGGATATAGTTTATCCCTAATTGCTATTCTACGAGTTATATTTGGTAATTATTTTATGGCTATGCTAACACCTGGTGCTAGTGGTGGTGCGGTAGCACAGGCTTTGATTTTACGGTCTTATCATGTACCTATCGGTAAAGCAGCACCTATCGTGTTAGTGCGAACTGTATTTTCTATTTTATTTTTAATCATCATGTTACCGTTTATTCTGGTAACAGAGCCTATCGATGTACCATATATTACTAATTCTCAATTGATAGGTATATCAATCTTTGTTGTGATTTCAACATTTATGGGAATGTATCTATTACAAACGCGACTTATGAAATGCTTAGTAACTTGGATATGTAAGATAACAAAAAAAGGAAACCCAAAAGGTTGGCTCATTAAGCTGGATGAATTTAATGGGGGGCTTAGTTTATTATATGCAAACCCTATGCAATCCTTTATCGTATTTATTGAGTCTGCATTGAGCTTATTATTTTTATATGCTATTGCGCCAGCATTGATGTATGCGTTTACTTCAGATATTAGTATTGTTGAAATCTTAAATTGTATGATTTTATTAAATTTAATTTTATATTTTGCTCCTACACCAGGTGGAACAGGCGTTGCAGAAGGATTATTTGTGTATTTATTTGCTTCTTTTGTGCCAATTGGAACGGTGGGGCTAGTTGCAGTGGCGTGGCGGATTGTAGCAGAATATGTTCCATTTTTTATCGGTATGTATTCCGTATTTACTCTATATGGACAACACATCGCAAGTTCCGTTTCCACTAGTAGTGAAGAGGTGTAGTTATGGCTGTGAAAGGCAAAAAAGACAAATTTTATTTAGTGAATGAAGTAATCTTACCAGAAGCGATTAAAAAAACGATCAAAGTAAAATCTATTTTACAACTAGGAGAGGCTAAAACGATTAATGAAGCTGTTGAAAAAATGGACTTAAGTCGTTCTGCTTATTATAAATACAAAGATTATGTATTTCCATTTTATGAACTTTCACAAGGTAAAATTGTGTCAATTAATGCACTGATTTCTAACGAGTCTGGTATGCTATCTAATATTTTACGGATTATTGCAGATTATAATGGTAGTGTATTAACGATTAATCAGAATTTGCCGCTACAAGGTGTAGCACATGTAAATATTTCTTTTGAAACAAAAGAATTAACATTACCAGTAGAAGATGTATTGCACGAAGTAAGACAATTAGAGGGAGTTATTAAAGTGGAACTAATTGGTCAAGCCTAGTGCTTAAGGAGATAAAGAATGAAGCAAGGCGTTAAGATTGCCCTCTTGGGTTTTGGTACAGTTGGACAAGGTACAGTAGAATTATTGACTAAAAATTTAGATGTCATACAAAATCGTATTAGTGTACCTGTGACTATAGATAAAATTTATGTGAGAAATCCAGATAAATATAGTCATGTTGCACTACCTGCAACCGCTACATTTGTAACAGATTATAAAGAAATTTTACAGGATTCATCTGTAGATATTGTAGTGGAAGTGATGGGAGGGACTACCTTTGCCCGTACTTGCATTGAAGAAGCTATTATTGCTGGAAAACATGTGGTGACTGCCAATAAAGATTTATTAGCGGAAGCTGGTCCCTATTTAATGGAGCTAGCTACGAAGCATCATGTGGACTTACGCTTTGAAGCGAGTGTGGCAGGGGCGATTCCAATTATCCGCGCCTTATATGATTCCTTCGGCGGTAATCAAATTACAGAAATTATGGGTATTTTAAATGGAACCACTAACTTTATTTTGTCTAAGATGAGTGAAGATGGATTAGGCTATGAAGAAGTCCTAAAAGAAGCACAAGACCTTGGCTATGCAGAAGCAGATCCTACATCTGATGTGGAAGGCTATGATGCAGCGCGTAAATTAGCCATCTTAGGTTCTATTGCCTTTAATAAACGTATCTTCTTTGAAGATGTAAGTTGTGAAGGGATTACGCAAATTGATGCTAGTGATATCCAATTTGGCAAAGAGTTTGGCTATACTATTAAGTTGTTAGGTATTGCGAGAGAAACGAAAAAAGGTCTGTCCTTAAATGTACATCCTGCCTTCATTGCAAACACCCATCCATTAGCCTCTGTACGGGGTTCTTTTAATGCTGTATTTTTACGTGGTAATGGTTTTGATGAGGCTATGTTCTACGGTCGTGGAGCTGGTAGCTTACCAACAGGTAGTTCTATCGTGAGTGACGTGATGGAAGTAGCTCGTAATGTAGTACAAGGAAAAACAGGGGAAATGAAGCAGTTCTATTATCCGCAAAAAACAATGTATAGTTCTAGTAAAATTGAATCTGCTTACTACATTCGTATGACTGTGGATAACTCAACAGGTGTATTAGCAAAAGTAGCTACCAAATTAGCAGAACAACGCATCTCTGCTCATTCTGTTATCCAACGTAAAGCAGATAATGATACTGCTACATTAGCGATAATTACTTCTAAATGTCCTCATGCGTATATTCAAAATCTAATTGATTCTTTCAACCATTTACGTGTAGTTAGAGAAGTGGGGAGTGTCATCCGCATCATGGTTGAATAAAGGAGTGTTCATGAAATCTATTACGGTGCAAGTGCCGGCTACGAGTGCTAATTGCGGTCCTGGGTTTGATTGTCTTGGAGTAGCATTAAATTTATATAATGTATTTACCTTTGAACCTGACAAAGAGGCCACTTCTAATACATATACCTTTGAAGGGTTTGGGGCGGACTTATTGGAGAAAGAAGACCATAGCCAAAATCTAGTGGGTATTGCTATGGAAAGGGTATTTAAAGAAGTGAATGCTGCACCTGTTTATGGTCGTATTCATTCTAATACACAAATTCCACCATCAAGAGGTCTTGGCAGTAGTTCTACTGCCATTGTGGGTGGGTTGCTATTAGCCAATGCCTATTTACAAGAACCTTTAAATAAAGATCAATTATTGCTCATTGCCAATGATATGGAAGGGCATCCTGATAATGTAGCACCAGCTATTATGGGGAATTTAGTCTGCGCTGTTGGTGGGAATGATACAGTATTCCATTCCCATATCGATGTACCAAGTAATTTAACCTTTGCTGTAGTGGTACCAGAAGTGATTGTAGAAACATCGTATGCGCGAAGCGTATTGCCAACAGAGTTAAGCTATAAAGAAGCTGTTGCCAATGTAGGATTTGCCACATTATTTGTAGGCTCTATGATACAAAATAGGATGGATAATTTGTCTGTAGCATTACAGGATTATCTACATGTACCGTATCGTAAAACTTTGATTCCTTATTGTGATGATGTATTTACTGCAGCTAAGAATCATGGTGCCTATGGGTCTACTATTAGTGGTTCAGGCTCAACCTTAATTGCCTATTGTTCTCCGGAACATGCAGTGACAGTGGCAGATGCTATGAGTTCTGTCTTTATGAATCACGACATTGACTGCCGTCGCTTTGTGCTTCATGCAGACCGTGAAGGTGCTAAAGTTGTGAAAATTAAATATGAGTAGAACACTTCATGATTCTTTTACATTTTGTATGCTATACTAAGTATATACATTCTATAAAAAACTAAGTAGGAGGAATACATGAACAACATAAAAACAGCAGCCTTGTTGGCATTATTATCAGGATTATTGATGGTGATTGGTCAAATGGTCGGTGGTCACTCAGGAATGATACTGATGTTTATTATTTCTTTAGGTATCAACTTCTATACTTATTGGAATAGTGCATCTATGGTACTACGTGCATACGATGCAAAAGAAATTACCGAACAAAACAATCCGAATATCTTCCATATTGTAAAAAAACTAGTTCATAATGCAGGGTTACCGATGCCAAAGGTGTATATTATTGAATCGGAAGTACCTAATGCATTTGCTACAGGTCGCGACCCTGAGCATGCAGCAGTGGCTGTGACAACAGGTATTATGAAACTATTAACAGACGATGAAATTGAAGGTGTACTGGCTCATGAACTCTCTCATGTGAAACATAGAGATACATTAATTAGTACTATTGCAGCCAGCATGGCAGGATTTATTGCTATGGTGGCGAATATGCTACAATGGGCAGCTATTTTTGGAGGCCGTGATGATGAGGAGAATTCTAATCCTTTAGCATTAATTGGCACTATCATTTTAGCTCCATTGGCAGCTAGCTTAATTCAGATGGCTATTTCACGTTCTCGTGAATATTTAGCAGATGAAGAAGGGGCGATGATGAGTCGCAAGCCATTATCCTTAGCATCCGCATTAGCCAAAATTGAGCATTATGCTAAATTTGGTGTGCTTCCTGGTCAAAGCGAAAGCCGCGTATCATCTACAGCACACATGTTTATCATTAATCCTTTGAGTGGAATTTCTTCCACTATGACTCAATTATTTAGCACGCATCCATCTACAGAAAGTCGTATTCAACGTTTGCGTGACATAGCGAGTCGCATATAAAGGGAGCAATGCATATCTTATGTTACAGAGATCGTAAGGTTTCTAGTTGTTAAGGAGGTATACTATGGCAAAAGTGTACACGAAAACAGGCGATGCAGGTTCTACTGGTTTATACACTGGTGAACGTGTAAGTAAAGCATCTCAACGTGTTTGTACGTATGGAACAATTGACGAGGCACAAGCCTTTCTTGGAGTAGCTCGTGCGTACTCTGACAAAAAGGTAGTACAAGACACATTATTGCAACTTGAGAAAGAACTGTGGATGATTATGGCTGATATCTCTAGTTTAGGACAAGAAGCTACTATTACAGATGAGCATGTGACTAATTTAGAACAGATCATCGACAAATTTGATGAACAATTAGAGCCATTATCTAAATTTATTTTACCTGGTGATAGTAAAACATCCAGTTTCTTGCACTTAGGTCGTACCATCGTTCGCCGTGCAGAACGAGACCTATGGAAGTTAGGAGAAACAGAAGAGATTCATATGTCGAATCTTCGCTATTTGAATCGTTTATCCGACTTGCTATTTATCTTAGCGCGCGTAGAAGATGAAGTGAAATAGTATACGATATAAAAGGAGGTACTCCATGTTGGGTACCTCCTTTTAGTATCTCTTAGATTATTTCTATCAAATCTTCTTGGATGTGCTATAATACTATGTATGTAGTTACTGTGATTAATGTTGTACTTCTTGTACATCTACAGTTTTGTTTAGCACATCTTCAGGGCTTGGATAGAAGAAATAGATCTGATCGATTTCATTTTTAAATTTTTCTCGGATGTGTACGGATAATAAAGTTTCAAACTGAATGATATCTTCCGATTCCATCACAGCGTCTTCTACCAATACAAATAATTGTGGATCTGCTTTTGGTGCATTGGGTGGTAAACGGTCTGGTGAAAGTGGAACATTTACGATAATGCGTACAGAGGCTACATAATTTCCATTTTGATCTTTAATGGCTGCACGATAGGTATTTTCCCATAGAGTGGCCATTAATTGGATGTCTAAATTTAATAATTCCATAGTTGTCTCCTTTATAATGAACGTATAGTACATATGATAACTGATAAAGGGCAACTTTGTATAGGTATACTATGAAAAATCGTATAATATTTTGTACAGGTGGTGCCCGTAGTGGCAAAAGTGAGTTTGCAGAAACAATAGCTTTATCTAAAGAAGGACAAAAAGGATATATTGCTACAGGGCAAGCTTATGACGAAGAGATGAAGCATCGTATTCATTTACATCAAGAACGACGGAAAATGATTTGGAACAATTATGAAATCCCTTGTGCCATTAGTAAAGAGATTCAAAAAATATTAGATGAATGTTCTGTGGTATTAGTAGATTGCCTAACGATGTGGACTACTAATCTATTATTAGAAGATGGTGAATTTACATCTCAGGAAGATATAAATTGCCGTGAAAGAGCTATACTTTCAGAAGTACAAGCTGTACTTGATGTGATTCGATCCTACAAGGGAAACAATGAAAAGACGGTTATTTTTGTGACCAATGAAATTGGCTTAGGTATTGTTCCAGAGAATAAATTAGCTCGTATTTTTAGAGATATTATGGGACGTGTCAATCGAATGGTAGCAGCAGAGGCTGATGAATCATATATGACAATCAGTGGTATGACAATAGATATAAAAGCATTGGAGGTAAGCAACCATGGCTAAAAAAATTATGTTTCAAGGTACCAGTTCTAATGTAGGTAAAAGTATTTTAGCTACAGCAATGTGTCGCATTTTACATAATAAGGGATATAAAACAGTACCTTTTAAAGCACAAAATATGGCGTTAAATTCCTATGTTACCAAAGCAGGGGATGAAATTGGGCGAGCCCAAGTAGCACAAGCGGAAGCAGCAGGTTTAGAGCCTATTGTACAAATGAATCCCGTCCTATTAAAACCTACAGGCAATCAGTCCTCTCAAGTTGTGTTAATGGGCAAACCGGTAGGTGTGTATAGCGCTAGAGAATACCATACAAAATACTCCTTAACAGCCTTAGATAAAGTAAAAGAAAGTTTACAATATCTTGATGAAAATTTTGATATGATTGTCATTGAAGGTGCCGGTAGCCCTGCGGAAGTCAATTTAAAAGCTAATGATATTGTAAACATGCGTGTTGCTAAGTTAGCAAAGGCTCCTGTAATGCTTATTGCAGATATTGATCGTGGTGGTGCTATCGCATCTGTGGTGGGTACTTTAGAATTATTAGAACCAGATGAAAGAGACCTAGTAAAAGGTATTATCATTAATAAATTCAGAGGTGATGTCACATTATTACAACCTGCATTGGATTTTATTGAAGAAAAAACAGGTAAAAAAGTAGTAGGTGTAGTACCGGCGATAGAAAACCTTGATATTGATGAAGAAGATTCTGTAGCATTAGAAAGTAAATATAGAGGAGTATCTAAGGAGATTACGATTGCGGTCATGCAAACTCCTAAAATTTCTAACTTTACAGACTTTGATGCTCTTGCCTATGAACCAGATGTATCTGTTCGTTTTGTGAAACAAGGGGAGCCAATTGGTCATCCAGATATGGTAATTTTACCAGGCTCTAAAAACACATTAGCTGACTTATCGTACTTACAGGAGCATGGCTATGATAAAGATATCCACGACTTAGCAAATACTGGGGTACCTGTATTGGGTATTTGCGGTGGTAATCAAATGCTGGGAGAAATGCTTTATGATCCAGAAGGGATTGAAGGGGATATTCCTGAATTAAAAGGCTTAGGTTTGCTTCCAACAGCTACTACTATGAAAACTGAAAAATTAACACATCAAGTTTGTTTTGATGTAAAGGATTTATCTTTCTTAGGTACTAACTATAGTGGTGAAAATCTTGTAGGCTATGAAATCCATATGGGAGATACACAGCCAGTAGGAGCAGGAGAACGTTGTTTCCATATTCAAAAGCGTAGTGATGCTAAGGTAGATGTGATCGATGGTTTTGTCACTAGTAATGGTCAAGTGATGGGCACATATATTCACGGCATTTTAGATAATGATGGATTACGTCGCTCAATCCTGAATGCATTGCGTACAAAAAAAGGATTAGAGCCATTAGATATTGTATTCCGCTACTTTGAACATAAAGAAGCTGCCTATAATCGATTAGCTAAGATTGTAGAAGAACATTTAGATATGGAATATATTCAATCATTATGGGAGCAAGACTAATGGAATGGTTTATACACCATCTTCTTTATTTTATTCCTTTAGGGGCACTTTTGTTAGATACTTTAGTGGGTGACCCTAGAAGTAAATACCATCCTGTTGTTTTAATTGGTAATTGTATTTTTTTCTATGAACATCTATTGTATAAAAAGAATACAATTCCAAGGAATCAAATACTATTAGGGATATCTACTGTACTACTAGTCTTAATGACTGTGATGGTCATTGTTACAGGGCTCCTATTTATAGGAGGGACCATACATCCAATCGGCTATTTCATAGTATCCTTATTGTGCCTATACATTGCTATTAGCCCTCGTTGTTTAGCAGAGGCAGGCATAGAAATTGCTAATTTGTTGAGAAAACAAGATATATCTGAAGCACGCCGTAAAGTGGGATGGATTGTAGGTCGTAAGACTAGTGAACTTGATGAAAGCGAAATTACTCGTGCTACCATTGAAACAGTAGCGGAAAATACAGTAGATGGCATTATTTCCCCTCTATTTTGGTTTGTCCTATTAGGTCCATGGGGAGCTATTGGATACCGAGCTATTAATACGATGGACTCCATGTTAGGCTATAAAAATGAGCGCTATTTATACTTTGGTCGTTTTGCAGCCCGCTTAGATGATGTAGTTAATTATATTCCTGCACGTATTACTTGTGTTTTATTTGTGACAGCTTCTTTTCTCTGTGGCAAAGATTGGAAACATGCCATCCGTATAGCCATTCGTGATGCGTATAAACATCCTAGTCCTAATGGGGGCTATGCAGAGGCTCCCGTAGCAGGGGCTTTACATATTCGGTTAGGTGGACAAAATGTGTATCATGACAAAGTCACCTTTCGGGCCTATATGGGAGACCCTATAACATCTATGGTAGGGAAACACATTTATCAAACTATATATTTGATGTATACTGTTTCTATATTAGGTGTTGCGTTAACGATGGTCAGTACATATGTAATTAATCAATGGTAGAGGTGGCATATGAAAGGATTTTTTGTAGGACTTCAGTTTTTAACACGCTTAAAAATTGTAAACCAAACAGAGTGGAAAGTAGAAGACTTTGGCGCATCCGTTACATATTTTCCTTTAGTAGGACTTGTTATTGGTGTCTTTATGTGGGCATTTTATGCCTTAGCAAATTCGTATATTCCGATATCCTTACTGATGCTTATGTTAGTTATCTTTGAATTTCTATTTACTGGTGGACTTCATGCAGATGGATTTATGGATACCTGTGACGGCTTATTTTCAGGGCGCGATCGAGAACGTAAATTAGAGATTATGAAAGATAGTCGAGTAGGGAGTAATGGAGTAGTAGGCTTTGTATTCTTAACCCTCTTAAAATGGCAACTACTAGTTAATTTACCAATCTATGTAGTCCCTTTAGTCTTGGTCAGTATGCCCCTGTTAAGTCGATATACTATGGTGATTAGTATTCAAAAGTTTCCTTATGCAAGACCAGAAGGAATCGGTAAATTTTTTGCAGACAATGCTCCTAAGTATGCTTTGCCAGTAGCGACCCTATTAGCATTATTACCATTGTTCTTCTATGAATGGTTTTATGCGTATCTATATGTCATTGCCCTCTTAGTTAACCTTATCATTAACTCCTATGTGACAAAACATTTAGGAGGGACTACAGGGGACACGTATGGATTTGTATGTGAATTATCAGAAATTTTTATCATTTTAGGCGCAATTATTGTAAGTGTTATATAAATGAAAGGAGGAAGTAGAGTTGGCATTTTATGTAAGAACGCCAGGCACTTGTGGAGAATTTATTCAAGGCTCCATAAAAGGACAACGATTTCTAGTAACCTGTCCTATTAATCGCTATTCTTATGCCATTGGTGATGTACAATATCCACTTCCTCTTTCATCGATTTCTTTACAGTCAAAGGCCTATCAAGCTTACATCACGGTATTGGATACATTGGGAATCGATCGATCTACGGCGAAGCCTGTATATTTACATTCCGATATTTTACAAGGAAAAGGATTGGCTTCTAGTAGTGCAGATATTAGTGTAGTAGCTATGGCTACAGCAAAAAGTCATGGCTACGATCTTTCTATGGAGCAATTATCCTCTATCTGCTTATCAATCGAACCTACAGATGCTCCCTTTTACCCTGGTATAGTTCAGTTCGATTATCTAAATGGTACATGTTGTGAATTATTAGGCACATGTCCACCGATTCGTATCGTCATGTTTGATGAAGGCGGTACGATTGATACGGTACAATTTAATCATCAGCAAAATTTAGATGTTTTAATTGATGAAAAAGAAGAGTTGATGGTAGAAGCTTTAGCAAAATTTAAAGAAGGTATACATAAGCATAATGTGAAACTTATTGGTGAGGCCTCTACCATTAGTTCTTTCGGCAATCAACGTATTTTGCATAAGGCAAACTTATATGCATTACATCAAATTGGGGTAGAGTGTAATGCCATAGGAACGATTATTGCCCATAGTGGAACTGTACTGGGTTTGCTATTTCCCCCAGACTCACCAAGTATTGTACACTGCTTGCAACAAGTAAAGCAGGAATTGCCAAATCTTACCTTCATGGATATAGTGGAAACCACGAATGAAGGAATTACTTTCATGGAACGATAAAGGAGGTTATGATGGTGAAAACAATGAATGTGCATGGTGGTAATGTGCATAAAGCGAGTCGACTATTAGGTACTTCCTTAGATCAGATTTTAGATTTTAGTGCCAATATTAACCCTTTGGGTATGAGCGCCAAGGGGATGGATGCTATGAATGAGGCATTTCAACATGTGATACATTATCCAGATCCAGACATGACGAACCTTTTTGCTATCACGTCCGAATTGTGGGATATGCCAAAAGAATACATTGCTTTCGGTAATGGTGCAGCTGAATTAATCTATGCCATATGCCGATTACCAGAAATAGAAGCTGTGTATGTGCCAGCTCCTGGATTTTCAGAGTATAGCCATGGTGCTCATTCGTGTGGCCTACCAGTCATAGAATATGAATTACAATTTGATGCGGATTCATTTTGCTTTTCCTATCCTTTAACAACGATATTACATGATTTAAATCAGTCTAAGCATCGCTTAGTATTTATTGGGAATCCCAATAATCCATGTGGCACCTTGTGGAAACATGAAAGTCGTGAATTAATTGAAGTTTGCAAGAAAAATGGTCACTATCTAGTGTTTGATGAGTCATTTGTTGATTTTTTAGGGGATGACTATTCTATGCGAAACTATGTGAAAGAGTATGACAATGTGATAGTTGTACATTCTTTAACTAAGTTTTACGCAGTTCCCGGTCTACGTATTGGGGCGATGATAGCAAATCCTATGATTATTAACTTCATTAAATCTCATATTCCATCTTGGACTGTAAATCATTTAGCGCAAATATATAGTGAAAAAGCCTTACAAGATACAGATTATATACAAGAGACTCGGACAGTACTAAAACAAGAAAAAGAATGGCTATATAAGAAGATTGTACAGATGGATGTATTACAGTGCATTGAACCATCTGTGAATTATACTCTCTGTCATCTAGATGATCAGTATTCTTTAGAAGATATGATTCAGCACTTGTATCATCAATCTATATTAATTAGAGACTGCTCTCACTATACTGGGCTAGGCCCCAATTGGTTTCGTATCGCTGTCAAAACAAGAGAGCAAAATGAACAATTATTGCAAGCTTTACGAGCATATTTTACATTATAATAGGAGATACTATGATACAAATTTACTTTGTCCGCCATGGTGAAACGGATTGGAATCATCTAGGAAAGCACCAAGGATTTAGTGATATACCTTTAAATGAAAAAGGTATGGCCCAAGCTGTAGATGTGGGTGATGCCTTACGAGATGTTCATTTTGATAGAGCTATCGTTTCAGACCTAGTAAGAGCTAGGGTTACATCTGAAGAAATTCTAAAAGGTCGTTATATTCCTACCACTTTTACAGAAGGATTACGGGAAATTAACTTTGGCGACTGGGAAAGCTTAACATATTCTGAAATTAATGAACGCTGGCCTGGCCAAATCGAAGCTATTTATGAAGATCCATCAGAGAAACCAATTCCTAATGGGGAGACAGTAGAAATGGTGCAAGAACGTGCCTATACTCGTTTATTAGAAGAGTTAGCGCGTATGGAGGATGGTGAACGGTTATTGGTAGTTTGTCACGGAGGAACCATACGTACATTATTATGTGCATTAACGGGTATTCCACTGAATTGTTTATGGCGGTTAGCACAGGGGAATACAGCCGTTAGTGTGGTGGATTTCTGGGGTGACCAGTCTCCTTATAATCGTATTTGTATATTAAATGATACATCTCATACTCATGTGAGAGAAGGTGGTTACGGTGAGGATTGATAAGTTTTTAGCCCATAAGGCTTTTGGTACAAGAAAAGAAGTACATGATTTAATCAAACAGGGTTTTGTAAAGGTAAATGATAGTATTGTTAAGAAAAAAGACGTGCATATCCATCCTGATGTAGATGTGGTTACGGTTCAAGATCAAGTTGTACAAGCACAATTAGAATATTATATTAAATTTCACAAACCAGCTGGATATGTAACAGCTGTAGAAGATTCTACAGATCCTACTATTATGGAGTTACTTCCTGAAGAGTTTCAAACTTTAAAGGTATTCCCTGTGGGACGACTTGATAAAGATACAGAAGGGTTGTTATTATTAACCAATGATGGCCCTTGGGCTCATAAAATTATTCATGGCAAAAAAAATATTGGTAAAACTTACTATGTAGAATATAGTGGGGCTTTATCAGATGAAGGTATACAACGTATACAAGCTGGTATGGTTTTAGGGGATGGTACAGAGTGTAAGTCGGCAGAATTATCGCTTCACAATGATGAAGGAGTGATGCATGAGTCTGGTGAAATCATTCACTCCTGTGAATTGACTATTTACGAAGGGAAATATCATCAAGTGAAACGTATGATCGGAGCATGTGGTGGGACGGTAACATACTTACAACGCATTGCTATCGGTAAAATTACCCTTGATTCTATTGAAGAAGTGGGCACATTCATAGATTTAACAGAAGAAGAAAAAGAAATTGTTTAATCGAATCTATTCAATTTGTCATAACTATGCATTATATGGTATCATTAGTTGATGCTTTTTAAGGAGGCGAGATGATGAATGGATTAGCAACTTTACAAGGATTCCTACAAGAAGAATCATACGGGGGCGCTATTCTTATTAGTCCTATTAATCTGCATTATTTTGCTGGCTTTACAGGAACTACAGGGGTTGCCCTTGTAACGCCTAACAAAGCGTATATGATAACGGATAGTCGTTATACAGAACAGGCAAAAGAACAATGTGAAGGATACGAAGTAGTAGAATATACAGGTGATGTATATGAAACAATTAGGGACTTACCAAAACGTTTAAGTATTGGTTTAACTACATGTTGCTTTGAAGGAAACTATATGAGTGTCGATGTATTTCAGCAAGTTTGTGATACATTGAATGAAACAGAATTTTTATCCTTCGATTTTGCTAGCCTTCGTATAGTGAAACGAGAAGATGAACTGAAATATTTACGGCAAGCCTTTAATATCGCAGATGAATCATTTGCAGCTATGTTACCGCAGCTAAAAGTGGGGATGACTGAAAACGAGGCACGTATTATTCTAGAAACAGAAATGTTACGACGTGGATCTAAAGAGCCATCGTTTGCAACTATTGTTGCTTCTGGTTATCGTTCTAGTATGCCTCATGGGGTCGCTAGTGATAAAGTGATGGAGCGAGGCGATTTTGTTACCTTTGACTTTGGTGCTATGTATAAAGGATATCATTCAGATATGACACGCACTATCGTATTAGGTAAGGCTAGTGATGAACAAAAAGAGTTGTACTCTATTGTGTTAGAAGCACAACAACGTGGTGTTGCATCTATAAAAGAAGGTGTAACTGCTTTAGAGATAGATTCAATTTGTAGAGACTATATCAAAGAACAAGGATATGGGTCAAACTTTCGTCATGGTACAGGCCATGGGGTAGGTTTAGATATTCATGAATTACCAGTGGTATCACCAAAATCAAAAGATATATTAAGATCCAATATGGTAGTCACAGTAGAGCCAGGTATATATCTACCAGGGCATATGGGATTACGTATTGAAGATACAGTTATAGTTACTAAGGAGGGTTGTGAAGTTCTCACAAAGACTCCTAAAGATTTAATAGAACTAGATGTGTAATGGAGGGATTTATAATGATTTCCAGTAATGATTTTCGTCCAGGCGTAACTGTCGAATTAGATGGTAATGTATGGCAAGTAGTTGACTTTCAACATGTTAAACCAGGTAAAGGGGCAGCTTTCGTACGTGCTAAATTGAAAAACCTACAAACAGGTGCTGTGGTAGAGCGTACTTTCAATGCTGGTGAAAAAGTGCCAAAAGCTCATGTTGACCGTCGTCGCATGCAATACCTATATGAATCTGATGGAGCATATACTTTCATGGATAATGAAACATATGACCAAATTGAATTAACAGTAGATCAATTAGGGGATGCTAAAAACTTCTTGTTAGAAAATATGGAAGTATCCATTATGTTCTTCCAAGGTATCGTAATCGGTATCGACTTACCAGTAGCTGTTGAGTTACGTGTAGTTGAAACTGATCCTGGTATCCGTGGTGATACTGCAACTGGTGGTAATAAACCTGCTACATTAGAAACAGGTTATGTTGTAAAAGTACCTTTATTCATCGAAGTAGACGATGTATTGCGTGTAGATACACGTACTGGACAATATATTGAACGTGCTTAAACCACAGATTTGATCTTTTAACAACTAGTATAGTATTGTAATTAAAAGCATTTGTTGGCCTGTGGTAGGACGACAAATGCTTTTTTGGTAAATATATGGAAGATAATCGCTTTTTTGAAGGACTGATACAGTTCGACCATTCTGTTTATGAAATGATTGCTACCATGACAGCATTGGAAACTAAAGGTGTTGCGGGTATGAGTACAACATTTGGAGATACGGTCAGTAGCATATTTGGCAGAAAAAATGCCATGGAAGGTGTAAAAGTACAAGTTTTAGAAGATGGATCATTGCAAGTATCTCTACATATTGCAGTGTATTATGGATATCGCGTCCCAGATATAGCCTTGCGTTTACAAGAGCGAGTAAAAAGTGCTCTTGTTTCTATGGCAGATGCTACTGTGAATAGTGTGGATATTTATGTGCAAGATATAATTTTTGAAAGTACCATATTATAGAGGATTTGTATGTCAGATCATTTAGAAATTGAAATTACAGATGCCGTTATTTTAGATGTCACTGCAAGAGTATTGTCATCTTTCGATGAAATACACTCCATGAGCAAACGATTTTTTGATGGTGTTGTAGATGGTATCTCACAAAAACTAGGGCAAAAAAGTTGGCCTGGAATGAATGTTAAACATAAACGAGATAGCTTTGGAGAGGATTTTATAGAAATTAATTTATATCTTCGTTTATATTGTGGATCTCATCCATTAGAAGTGGCACGACAAATACAACAACAAGTGCGGCAAGATTTACGAAATATGTTAGACTTATATCGTGTTCGTGTAGATGTACACATTGACGGTCTAGAAAGAAGGGAACCTAATCATGAATCATCGTAGGTTAGCAAGAGTGTTTGCATTTGAAACTATTTATGCAGATACATTTTCAGAAGAAATAGTTGAGGAGGCAGTTTTAGATACCACTAAAATGCAAGGAAAAGCCAATCAATTTGCAAAACAATTAATTGCAGGTGTGCGTAGTGAAAAAGAACAATTAGATGCAGCTTTACAAGAATTTTCTCCTAAACGTAAAATGGAACGTTTTCCTAAAGTAGAACTTACTATTTTACGTATGGCAGCGTGGGAGCTATTACATCCACAAGAGGATACACCAGCAAAGATTGTTATTAATGAAGCTGTTTTATTAGCGAAAGAGTTTGGAGGAGAGACTTCTTATAAGTACATTAATGCTATCCTTCATAATTTAGCTAAATCGAGACAATAAAATGGCCTATTATTTAGGAATAGATACAAGCTGTTATACTACGTCCTGTGCAATTGTTGATGAGGAAGGAAGATTAGTACAGGAAGTTAGAAAGCTTTTAGAAGTACCGCAAGGTAAACGAGGGTTGCAACAGTCACAAATGGTGTTTCAACATACTCGTGCTTTAGGAGAGCTTATTCAGTCTTTACATTTGGATCACCCCATTTCAGCTATCGGTGTCAGCGGTTTTCCAAGACGAGAAGAAGATTCCTATATGCCGGCATTCTTAGTAGGTCTTAATACAGCAAAATCACTGGGACATTGTTTACAAGTTCCTGTACATGTATTTTCTCATCAAGAGAATCATATATGGGCAGCCTTGCGTGAAATTGGTGAAATTCCAGAAGGGCCCTTTTTAAGTTTACACCTTTCTGGAGGAACCACGGAATTTGTTCTTTGTGAACGCATTTATAAAAGTGGTTTTAAAGTGCAAATAGTAGGTGGCTCTGATGATATAGCAGGAGGCCAGTTAGTAGACCGATTAGGTGTTTTAATGGGATTAAAGTTTCCAGCGGGCCCAAGTATGGAAACATTGGGAAGGCGTATTAAATACAATGTAGACTCGGTGCTCCCTGTATCAGTAAATGAATCTACCATCAGCTTTGGTGGGCCATATAGCGCTGGACAACGCTGGTGGGAATCATTACAACATGGGCCTATACATTGGACTGATAGGGAATCATTTAGTACAGAAAAAAATGCACAAATTTTGGCAGCCTCTGTGTTCCATTGTATTGGAAGTTCCCTAGAGAAAGCCTTATCTCATATTTTAACAAAGCATAATATTACAACCTTAATTACTGCCGGTGGCGTCATGGCTAATACCTACTTACAAGATCGTTTAGTTCATTGGGGACACCATCATGATTTAGATGTGTTATGTGTATCCTCTAAATATAGTGCAGATAATGCCTCAGGTAATGCCTATGGAGCAAAGGTTGTTGAAGGAGAATAGAATGGATGCTTACTCCGTTGGAGAATTAAATAAAATTATTAAGCAAACCGTAGAGGGAGAATTTCTCTTAAAGAACTGTATTGTTGAAGGTGTTATCTCTAATGTAAAACGTCATAGTACAGGACATTATTATTTTTCTCTCATCGATGATACAGGCTCCATTGATATGGCTATGTGGCGTTCTAAAGTGCAACAACGTGGCTTGGAAGGTGCCCTTGAAAACGGTTTGTTAGTACAAGTACGAGGAAACATTAGTTTTTACGAAAAAACTGGTCGTTTAAGTTTTATTTGCGAAGATATTCGTATTGGTGCCAAAAGTGACTATCAAATTGCTTATGAGAAATTAAAACAAGAGCTATATGCGTTAGGGTATTTTGACGAACGGCACAAACAACCTTTGCCACCTGTACCGAGTTGTATTGGTGTTGTTACTTCTGCATCAGGAGCAGTTATTCACGATATTTTACATGTAGCATCCCATCGCAATCCATTAGTAACATTTAAAGTATTTAATGTACCTGTACAAGGACCTACAGCGGGCCCTGTTATTGCTCGTGGTGTAGCTATGGCAGATGCTGACCCAGATGTAGATGTAATTATTGTTGGTCGTGGTGGTGGCTCTATGGAAGATTTATGGTGCTTCAATGATAGAGCTTTAATAGAAGCTATATTCCAATGTACAACACCGGTTGTGTCTGCAGTAGGTCACGAAGTAGATTATACACTATGTGATTTTGTCGCAGATGTAAGAGGGGCAACCCCAAGTCATGCTGCAGAATTATCTATCTATCCACTGCTGGACTTACAAGAAGAAGTACAGCAAAAATTAGAATTTATTCATAATACAGTGCAGTATCGTATTCAAAAAGAAAAGCAACAGTTATTTTCTATTGCCAACCGCAAGATTACTGTACCTGCCATGAACTTGGTGCATCAACAGAGAAATATATTACAACGTTTTGAACACCTATTACATAGTGCAATACAAAAGAAATCCCAAGATGAATCACGTAAATTAGCTATATTAGCGACTCAATTAGATAACAAAAATCCTTTAGCTAAGGTCATTAAGGGATTTGCAAAAGTTGATCTTAATGGTACTCCATTACAAACGATTCAAAGTGTACAAATTGGCGATACATTAGATATACATATTCAAGATGGATCTGTGAAAGCGACTGTACAGGAGGTAACATATCGTGGCTAAATCTATAAAAAATTATGAAAAGAAATATACAGCCTTAGAAGAAGTAGTAAAAAAATTAGATGACGAAAGCTTATCTATGCATGAATTGTTAAAAACCTACAAAGAAGGATTAACATTAGTCAAAGAATGTTCTGATTTATTGCAACTTGTAGAAGAAGAAGTTGAACAAATAATTGAAACTGTACAAGTAGATACGAATTAGAAGACAAAGTACGTTTTTTTAGGTATAATAGAATTAGAATATTTATACAAAAATTATTATCTTTCAAAGAATTGAGGATATTATGTTAAAAGAGTACTTGCAACAAAGCAAAGCAGACATTGAAAGTTATTTATCCTCTGTATTAGAATCACCTAATACGGAATATGCTCGTTTATACGATAGCATGAATTATAGCTTATTGATGGGTGGTAAAAGAATTCGGCCTATTATTACAAAAGCTGTCATTGAATCTTTAGGTGGATCTTGGGATGCTTATAAAGATGTAGTGTGTGCTATAGAATTGATTCATACCTATTCTTTAATTCATGATGATTTACCAGCTATGGATAATGATGATTATCGTAGAGGAAAACTAACCAATCATCGTGTATATGGCGATGGTATGGCTATTTTAGCAGGAGATGGATTATTAACCTATGCCTTTGAATTAGTTAGCAAACACACAACATTATCTGCAGAACAAGTAGTGCAAATTATTCATGTCTTAGCCAAAGGTGCAGGGCCTAGCGGAATGGTAGGTGGACAAGCTTTTGACCTACAATCAGAAGGAAAATTCCTACCATTGGATGAATTAGTAGTTCTTCACAAAGGTAAAACAGGAGCATTATTTAGTGCAGCTGTTGAAATTGGTCTGATTATTATGGAGGCCACAACATCCGTAAGAGAGGCCTACCTACGATATGCTGATCATTTAGGTTTATTATTCCAAATTACCGATGATATTTTAGATGTAGTAGGCACACAAGAAGAATTAGGTAAAACTCCTGGCAGTGATGAACGTCAGCATAAAGCAACCTATGTATCTATTTTAGGATTAGATACTGCTAAAGAACGAGCTCAAGAGGTGGCTAATCTAGCATTAACAGCGTTACATGATTCCAACTGCACATCACCTGTTCTTGAAGGTCTAGTCCAATATTTAATGGATCGCACACAGTAGGAGACACGTATGAGTCAAAAAGAACGTCTTGATATACTACTGGTGCAACGTGGTGTATTTGAAAGTAGAGAAAAAGCCAAGGCTGCTATTATGGCGGGGCTTATCTTTTCTGGTACACAGAGATTGGATAAAGCTGGTACTAAAGTTTCAGTAGATACACATTTGGAGGTAAAAGGTAATACCTTACCATATGTAAGCCGTGGTGGCTTAAAGTTGGAAAAAGCCATCGAGTTATATCCTATCGATCTAACGAATGCCGTAATGGTAGATATTGGTGCTTCCACAGGAGGGTTTACAGACTGTGCCTTACAGCATGGAGCAGCCAAAGTGTTCGCCATTGATGTAGGGTATAATCAACTAGCCTGGAAGTTACGACAAGATCCTAGAGTCATTAATATGGAAAAACAAAATATTCGCACCGTTACTCCAGTACAATTAGGGGAACTTAGCGATTTTATTTCCATAGATGTAGCATTTATCTCTTTGGATAAAGTGTTACCTGTAGCGACTACTTTACTTAAAGATACTGGTTCTTTAGTAGCTTTAATCAAGCCTCAGTTTGAGGCTGGTAAAGAACTAGTCGGTAAAGGTGGAATAGTACGTGAGAAATCCACACATAGATTGGTGTTAGATCGTATCTTGCACATTGCTAAAGATTGTGGGTTATATTTACATGGACTAACCTATTCTCCCATTAAAGGAATGGAAGGAAATATTGAATTTTTAGGATATTTTACAAAACAAGCAGAGGGTTCCTTAGACATTACTGAAGGGCTTATTACAGCCACGGTAGAGGAGGCTCATCGATTATAGGAGGATCTATGAGAATCGGTTTCTTTCCTAATATGAAAAAAGAGAATATTCGAGATATATTATCACAAGCAATTACCTATTGCCATACATATGGTATAGAAGTCTATATGCCTAAAGAATTAGAACATCATGATGTATATGCGTTGGGGATAGAGAAATCTCACTTATTATCACGACCAGAAATATTTGAACATTTGGATATGGCATTTAGCTTTGGTGGTGATGGTACGATTATTCAATTAGCACGTCAAATTTATTCATATAATGTACCAATTTGTGGTATTAATTTAGGGGAATTAGGTTTCTTAAATCAAATAGAACTTGAAAACTTAGAGATGGCTATTGAAAGAATTAGTAAAGGCGATTTTTATGTGGAAGATCGCATTCATTTAGTGGGAACTTTACATACTCCAGAAGGAGAACGTGTGCTACGTCCGGCTATTAATGATATTGTGGTATCCCGCTCAGAACCGGGTAAAATGGCTCGTATTAATTTGTCGATTAATGGTGGACATACTCAAATGTATCCTGCTGACGGTTTAATTGTAGCGTGTTCCACAGGGTCTACAGGGTATAACTTATCTGCTGGAGGTCCTATTATGGCGCCAGATAATCGCTCTCTTATAGTAACACCGATTGCCCCTCATTTATTGCAAGGCGTATCTTTGGTGCTAAAAGAAAGTGCAAAAATTGATATTACTATGCCAGAGCGTCAGAAAAGCTTGCATATTTCTGTGGATGGCACTTTTGATTACGAATTTAGTAATACTGACTCTTTACATATTGAAGCGCATCCACAATATTGTAAATATGTGCGATTTAAAGATCAAAAATTCTTTGCTACCTTGTTTAAAAAGTTGACCGCACGATCTAAGGAGGTTCTATGATTCCTCTACACCATAGTGTAGACTTTCAGCATCACTTATGGTTGGACGCCCTAGTTACAGCTAGAACTATTGTAGATATTACTTGTGGCAATGGATATGACACGGTATATCTATTGACACATTGTCATAAAAATTCTCATGTATATGCTATTGATATACAAGAAGTAGCACTAACAAGGACGAAAGAAAAGCTTTTGAAAGAGCTTCCACAGGCTATAAAACAAGTGGATTTCATATTGGGGTCACATGATAGTGCACTGGAAACACTTCCTGTATCTACTATTGATTTAATGGTAGCTAATTTAGGGTATTTACCGAATGCAGACCATCAAATTATGACACAATCTGTATCAACAATTAAAGCTTTATCAAAAGGATTAGAAAAACTTTCAGTACATGGATTATGTACTATTGTAGCGTATCCTGGGACAGAAACTGGTCGTAAAGAGGCAGAAGATTTAGAAGACTATATAGCTTCTATTAGTCAAAAAGATTTTCACTGCAGTACATGGCGACCATTAAATCAAGCGAATCAACCGCCTATTTTATATATTATTCGTCGGAGGAAATAATGAAACGTTTTCGTTATAATAAGATAAAAGAAATTATTCAAACTAAGGCTATTGAAACACAAGAAGAATTAGCGCAAGCCTTGGTAGAAGAAGGGATTACCGTTACACAAGCAACAGTATCACGTGATATTAAGGAATTGATGTTAATAAAAGTTCCTACAGGGGATGGACGATATCGATATGCCTTATCTCCAGAAGAAAATATTATGTTATCTAGAACACGCATCAATCGCTTGTTCCAAGATTCTATTTTGCGTATTGACCACGTGTTGAATCAAGTCGTATTACATACATTACCTGGTTCTGCGCAATCAGTAGCCTTTGCTATTGACCATGCAAAATGGCATGAAGTTATAGGTACGATTGCTGGAGATGATACAATTTTATTGATATGTAATTCTGTAGAAAGTGTAGAAATGGTATTGGACCGTATTCAAGACTTAATGAGGGATTAATATGCTAGTACGCATGGGGATTAAAAATTTTGCCCTCATCGAACATATGCAGCTAGAGTTTGCCAAGGGCATCACAATTTTTACTGGAGAAACAGGTTCTGGTAAATCTATATTGATGGATGCATTTTCTATTCTATTAGGAGAAAGAGCTAGTAGTGAATTTATTCGTCATGAGAAGGATTCTTTTCTGATTGAAGGCGCTTTTGATATTGCAGGAGATACAGCATTACAAGAGCTATTAGTAAATAAAAATATTTTAGTAGAAGAAGATACTTTAATTCTATCTAGAACTTTTAATCGAAACGGTAAATCACAAATTTTAGCTAATGACCAAGTGATTCCATTGAAAGCATTACGTGAAATTGGCACCTATTTAGCAGATATTCATGGTCAATATAGTAACCAACAGCTCTTATTACCGGATACACATCATATCTATTTAGATACGTATAATGATGATGCCACGAAGGCTTATGAAAGTTACGTAGTAGCCTATACTGACTATGCCAGTGCAAAGCGACAATTAGAAACATTGCGTGAAGAGTCGGCACAAAGAATTCGTGAATTAGATATGTTGCGCTTTCAGATTGATGAAATTGAAGAAGCCCAATTACAAACTAATGAAGATACAGCTGTATCTGAAGAATTAGAGAGATTAGATAACTATGAGCATCTTCAATCTACAATTTCTAGTTGTTATGATGGTATCTATGGGGGCAGAACTCCTCTTATTGATGGCTTGAATAGTATTACTAATGAAGTGACTGATCTTGTAAAATATGATAAGGATATGGAAGAAATAGCTGAGTTATTGCGATCTGCGTATTATCAATTAGAAGAAGCTGGACAAGCTTTAGATAGATACCGTGATTCCATTAGCTATGACGAAGAACGCTATTTTTACTTACAAGAGAGAGACACGCTTATATACAATTTAAAACGTAAATATGGAGACACAATTGAAAAAATATTAGCCTTTGAAGAAATGGCACAAATGCGATTAGAATTACTAGAATCAGAGGAAAGTGAAGAATCGCAGTTAGTGGAACGCGTGGAAACCTTACAAACACAAGCGGTACAAGCGTTAGAAAGGCTTACAAAAATACGTTATGCTCATCATAAAGAGATTACTGATGCCTTACAGCAAAACTTAACTCAATTAGGTATGCCAAAGGCCAAATTAGAATTTGTCATAGAAGGTACTGAGACTTTATCTCCCTTGGGAGCGAGCCGGATAGAGCTATTATTTTCTGCCAATGCAGGGGAAGCTTTATTACCACTACATAAAGTTGCCTCTGGCGGTGAATTAGCGCGTATCGCCTTAGCTTTAAAATCCGTATTTAATAAAGCAACTCGTAAGACTTTAGTATTTGACGAAATTGATGTAGGTATTAGCGGTGATATAGCCTTACAAGTGGCTAAACAAATTCTACAGTTAAGTTCTGGTAATCAGGTATTCTGTATTACGCACTTACCACAAACAGCAAGCGTGGCAAAACAACATTATCATCTACATAAGGTAGAAGAAGAAGGTCGAACTATTTCTAAAGTTACTATCCTTTCAGAAGAGGAACATGTTGCACAAATTGCCCGTATGATGTCAGGCCAATCTTTCTCAGATACAGCCTTAGAAACAGCAAAAGAAATGATTCAATACTTTCAACAGGAATTACTCTAGGAGGAACAATGAAAGTTTTAGTAAATGGAGCAGCTGGCAAAATGGGCCGTGAGGTTCTAAAAGCTGTTCATAATGATACAGAGTTAACCTTAGTGGGTGGGGTAGATCCTAGCCATGGAGGTAAAGATGTTAGTGAATTTATGGGCACTAGTCCTTTAGACTGTAAAATCTACAGTCAATTAGAGGAAGCTATTGAAGCCGTACATCCAGATGTGATTGTGGACTTTACAACGCCAGCCATTATTTTTGAAAATGCAAAACTTATGCTAACAAAAGGAATTCACGTTGTGATTGGTACAACTGGTCTTACAGAAGCACAGCGCCAAGAATTAGATTCCATTGGTAGAGCACATTATGCGAATTGTTTGGTAGCTCCTAATTTCTCGTTAGGTGCGGTGATGATGATGAAAACGGCAGCGGAACTAGCTCCGTATTTTCCAGATGTGGAGATTATTGAATTACATCATAATCATAAATATGATGCACCTTCTGGTACAGCTGTATTAACGGCTAAATTGATCAATGACGCAAAACAAAAAGCCAATGTGAAAGCGGCTGAAGATTTAACTCGTGAGAGTCTACCAGGTGCTCGAGGTGCTAAGGTCGATGATGTGACTATTCACAGTGTCCGTTTACCAGGCTATGTGGCGCATCAAGAAGTTATTTTTGGTGGATATGATGAAACATTGGTGATTCGTCATGATTCATTAAGTCGCTTATCCTTTATGCCTGGTGTGGTATTAGCTTGTAAAAAAATCAAAGATTTTGCAGGCTTAACCTATGGATTAGAACATTATTTATAATTCTATATTCTATATAATTCTTGCTAAAGAAAAACTTAAATAGTATAATACATATAACTATACATTAAGTTATTAATATTAAGGAGTCACTATGAGAAAACCTCATTTAGCCATATTAGGTGCTACTGGTGCAGTAGGACAAGAGTTTATTACATTAATTGAAGAACGTAAATTTCCTTATGAAAGCATTAAGTTGTTAGCATCTGCTCGTTCTGCGGGCAAAGTTTTGACAGTAGATGGGAAAGACTATGTGGTGGAAGAGGCAAAACCAGAATCTTTTGAAGGTGTTGATATTGCTTTATTTGCAGGAGGTTCTATTTCTAAAACATTGGCTCCAGAAGCTGCTAAACGTGGTGCTATTGTTATCGATAACTCCAGCGCTTTCCGTATGGATCCAGACGTTCCATTAGTAGTACCTGAAGTAAACCCAGAGGATATTGATACACATAAAGGTATTATTGCTAATCCTAATTGTTCTACTATTATCATGGCTTTAGGATTAAAGCCATTGCATGACTTATCTCCTATTAAACGTGTTGTTGTCAGCACATACCAAGCTGTATCTGGCGCTGGCAAAGAGGGGATTGAAGAATTAGATTCCCAAGTAGCTCAACATGTTGCAGGGGAAGATATGGTAGCTAATTTATTACCTACAGGCTCTATGGACAAACATTATCCAATCGCTTTTAATTTAATTCCGCAAATTGATGTATTCATGGAAAATGGATACTCTAAAGAAGAAATGAAAATGGTATTGGAAACACAAAAGATTTTCCATGATGACACTATTGCTGTAGTACCGACTACTGTACGTGTACCAGTATATCGCTCTCATTCTGAATCTGTATTAGTAAAGACAGAGTCTCCAGTATCTGTAGAAGATTTCAAAGCTGCTTGTGAAAAATTCCCTGGTTTACGTGTGAATGATAATCCAGCAGCACAAGAATATCCAATGCCTTTATATACATCGAATCAAAATGATTGTGAAATCGGCCGCATTCGTAAAGATTTATTTAATGAGCATGCTATGAATTTTTGGATTGTAGGAGATCAAATTCGTAAAGGTGCTGCATTAAATGCATTACAAATTGCAGAATACTTAGTAGAACATCAATCATTCTAGTTATATACATTTCAGGGGGTGCTAAGATGACAACATTTGGAAATATCTTAACAGCAATGATCACTCCTTTTACTGACGATGGTCATGTAAATTTTCAAGAAGCACTACGTTTAGCCGGATACTTATTGGACAATGGATCTGATGGCTTAATTGTATGTGGCACTACTGGTGAAGGTCCAAATATTGATGATCGTGATAAACTTGAGCTATTTACATTAATCGCTAAAGAGTATGGTCATCGTGCTACCATTATTGCGAATACAGGTAGTAATTCTACTAAAAAATCGATCGCTTTAACGAAGGCTGCTAGCCATACTGGTGTTCATGGCGTGATGGCTGTGGTACCATATTATAACAAACCCAATCAAGAAGGTTGTTATTTACATTTTAAAGCGGTTGCAGACAGTACTGATTTACCCGTTATGCTATATAATGTACCGGGTCGAACAGGTGGTCGTATAGAACCACAAACAGTAGCTAGATTAGCTAAAGAATGCCCTAATATTACATCTATTAAAGAAGCTACAGGTGATATTAGTATTACTCAACAAATTCGTGTATTACTACCAAGTGATGATTTCATGATTTATTCTGGTGATGATGCATTAACATTAGATGTGATACAAAATGGGGGAGCCGGTGTTATTTCTGTGGCCGCACATATTGTGGGTAAAGAAATGCAAAAAATGATAGCCTTATTTAAAGAAGGTAAAGTAAAAGAGGCAAGAGCTATTGAGTTATCCTTGGTACCTATCTTAAAAGCTATGTTTATTACTACAAATCCTATTCCTGTAAAATATGCAATGAAGCAATTAGGCTTTTGTACAGGGCCTTTATTATTGCCATTGTGTGATCCATCTGTAGAAGAAGCACAGATCATCGATGCAGCTATAAAATCATATAAACAATAAAACTTAAATAAAAAAAGATAGTAGTCTTATCAAAGACTGCTATCTTTTTTATTATCTTAGATTATATATGGTCACGAATGAGTCCAATCACTCGACCTTCAATTACACAATTTCGCGTGATGATAGGCTCAAACTCCTCGTTTTCTGGCATTAAGCGGATATGGTCAGACTCTTTATAAAAACGCTTAACTGTGGCTTCATCATCAATACGAGCTACTACAATATCCCCATTGTTGGCAGTGGATTGATTGCGCACTATTAGCAAGTCACCTTCATACATACCGATATCGCGCATGGATTCGCCACGAACACGTAACAAGAAGCATTCAGAGCTACCTAATAGAGCAGTAGGTAATACGAATTCATCTTCACGGTTTTCAATAGCTGTTACAGGAAGACCTGCTTGTACAGTACCAATTAAAGGAACACGACGAAGCCCAGCTTCTAAAAAGTTAAATTCATTACTTGATGTAACTTCGTGTGTTTCCTCATCCATTTCTAAAGCAGGTACATCAGGCATATTTACAACGGTAATAGATCGATTTTTATTCGCATCACGAGTAATATAGCCAAATTTTTCTAATGTATTTAAATGACTTTGAACAGTAGAAGTAGAGCTTAAGCCCATATGATCACCAATTTCACGAACACTTGGGCAGCGATAGCGCTGTTGTAAACTTTCAATAATAAAATCTAATATTCTTTGTTGTTTGCTATTTATATCAGTGGCAGGACGTCTCAAGGGAATAACCTCTCATTCTACAGTATTATGGAACTTAATTTATATACACCTATTATAAATTTAATATCGAAAATTGTCAAATATGCGTTCTAAAAAATTATGCTTGACCGAACATTTGTATGTGTGTTAGAATATGAACATAAACAAACAGATGTACTATTTATTTTGTTCGATATTATTAGAGAGAGGTATATATTATGAATAAATTATTTTCTATTTTAGTAATGGTAGCTATGGTATTTGTAGTAAATGGTATGATTAATACTACAACATTAGAGATGGATACTCAAAATATTAAAGCTGTACAAGTAGACGCTGGGGATACCTTATGGAGTATCTCTCAAAAGGCATTGGCGCAAACTGAAGATATTGATATCCGTGAGTATATCGTAGCGATCGAAGAAATTAATCATTTACAGCATGGTAAGGCATTACGTGCTGGAGAAACTTTAATGATTCCTACACTGAAAGAAAAAACTATGTTCGGTTTTATTACAGCTTGGGCAAATAATTAAATTATAGCATGTGTATGTTCGGTAAAATATTAAAATATATATATTGAATGATAGAATAAAAAGACTGTATATCCTATGTATTATTCATAGGGGTATGCAGTCTTTTTTGTCTGTTCTTTCTCATGTTTTGGAGACAGAATTGTATCTGATTATTTTCTGTATTATATAGTCTATGTACGATTATATAGAGATTCAATATACATCATCTAACTCAAGTAATATGTAGTTAATATGGTGCTATTTAGGCTTGAATATAGAAGATATAGGATTATCTACAAATTTATTGGCTTCATTAATATAACGACGTACCATATTGACACTATGGTGTCGAGTTTGTTTCATTATATTACGTTCTTCTACGCCATAATGGGCGGCTGTGGTAGCAAATCCATGACGTAGACTATGAGCTCCATATAAGGATGGATCTGCACCAATAGCTGCCATATAGTATTTTACAATATCAGCAATACTTTTATCGCTGATAGCAGTTTTTCGTATCCCCATACTTTTCGTAAAACCTCTAAAAACTGGACCTGTAGTAATAGGAACATATCTTAGCCATGCTTTGACAGCCTTTACAGCGCATAATGACTCATTTTCGATATATGGTATGGCTATGATAGCACCTTGCCCTTCTTGGTCGGCTTTTGAACTGGATACGAAGATTTCTAATCCTTGTGGCAAAAACTTTAAACATTCTACGGTTAATGCCGATAATTCGCTACGTCGAAAAGCTCCCATAAAACCTAATAATAATATAGCTTTATCACGTAGTTTTTGTATAGGTGCTATATCGGCAGTTTCCATATAGTCTATGATATCCATAAGATCATCCAATAGTACAGGCGTTTTACCTTGTTGGTAAGTGCCTAAGGACCGACGTATACCTCGCATAGCTTGTTTAACGATAGGAGCGCTACAAGGGTTACTTTCAATACCAGAAGCATTAAAGTTTTCCGATAAGGCGCTAATGCGACGTGATATAGTATTAGCCTTAGCATAATCAGCTAAATCATTGATATAATTGACGATGATTTCTGGTGAGCTTGGAAAAAAAGATTCTTGTTTATGTTGACACCAATCCACAAAATCCATCCAATCAGATTCGTAGGCATCTACAGTATTTTCTGCTTTAGATAATAGAATACTAGACTTAGCCTTATCGCTAAGCTTGGAGTTGTTCATAATCTCTTTATAATTGCGTAAATAGAAGTGTGTATTAGATTGACTCATAAGCACCTCAAATGTACTATATAGAGCTGTTGCTACCTATATAGCTATTTTAAACTAAAAAATTACTTCCGATAATATATCGTTATCGGAAGTAATTATATCATAGGCCAAAATAAATGGCAAATATGTTGTTTTATAAGCTTTTTAAGAGCTCTTTCAATACATTCCAAGTAGTAACAAAACTTTCTAACTCCATACGTTCTGTAGGTGCATGTAAGTCATGAATGTTTGGCCCAATGTTAATAGCATCTACAGGGCCTTGTAAATTATCTAACATGTAGCCAACTTCAAGACCTGCATGGATCACATTGAACTGTAAGTCTGTAGCACCTGTCACAGATTCATATGCCTTATGATAGGCTTGTTGTAATGGACTATCAAATGTTGGTAGCCAGCCTGGATACGGGCTTTCAAGGGATGTCGTAGCACCATGAGTTTCTGCCAATTGCACTAAGCCTTTATAATGAGTCTCTAGGTTCTTCGTATCTGTACTGCGTACTTGCATTTTAAGGTAAACAGCATCATCTGCCATACCCAAAACACCAATATTATTAGAGTACCATACTTCATACGGATTGCCAGGAGCATGTTGTAATACGCCTTGTTCAATTCCTTGAATAAGAGCACATAGTTTTTGTACAGTGTCACCGCTGAAAGCTCGTTCCATGGTGATAGCATCTAAATCTAATTCCACTAAATCTTCACGATCTACTTTAGGGACAACAGATAAAGATATTATCATACTTTCACCAGCCGATGCATAGTGAGCATTCCACTTATCTTGTTCTTCTTGTAAAAGAACTTGTACATACGGCACATCCTGTAAATGTAGATACACATCAGCATAAGCACGTAATGGAATTGCATTCGGTGCACTGCCACCGCTTACTTCAGTGATGCGAATGTTATGTTCCCCTGTGATGCGTTCTAATACCTTAGATAGGATGTAAATGGCATTACCCCGTCCTAAATGGATATCACAACCAGAATGACCACCTTTCAAGCCTTCAATGGTAATTCTGCGCTTGGTCATTTCATTATTCACAGATACGGGAACAATCGGTAATGTCACCGTAGATCCATGGCCGCCAGCACTGCCAATGGTCACCTCATTGATACTTTCCCCATCCATATTGATGAGACGTTTACCTTGTAAATGGCTGTAATCTAATGTTTTCACACCTTTGAAAGTAGTTTCTTCCTCAACTGTGAATACTACCTCTAACGGAGGGTGTGGAATCGTTGTAGACCCTAAGATAGCCATACCATAAGCCACTGCAAAACCATCATCTGCGCCTAAGGTAGTTCCATTGGCATGTAAGATACCATCCTCTACATGCAAAGCGATAGGACTGTTAATAAAGTCATGCTCTACAGACTCTAATTTAGTGCACACCATGTCCATATGACCTTGTAAAATCACTGGTTCATGTGATTCATATCCCTCTGTACCAGCTTTTTTAATGATTAGATTATATTGTTCATCTTGGAACACATCTAAGCCCAAGTTTAGAGCCCAGTTTTTAATATAATTAGAAATAGCTTGTTCATTCCCAGATTTTCTAGGAATATTAGCAATTTCTTGAAAGTAATGCAGAATATTATCTACATTATATTGATTCATGATAGTTTGTTCTATTGACACTTGTTCCTCCTAGATTAGTCAATATTTGGCCAACCTAATTCTTTACCGCCCAACAAATGTGCATGTAAATGGAATACAGTTTGACCTGCTTTAGCGCCAGTATTTAATGTTAAACGGTATCCATCAGCGGCCAGACCTAATTCTTTTGCTACCAATTTAGCGAATGGCAAGATACCTTCCACATAGGCTTCATTATTTTCATTTAAATGAGCAATATTAGATACATGGTTCTTAGGAATGATCAACACATGCACAGGTGCTACTGGAGCAATATCATGGAATGCCAAGAACTTGTCATTTTCTAATACAACCTTAGCTGGAATTTCTTTATTAATAATTTTACAAAATAGGCAATCTTCTTTCATGGGAATCCCCTCTCTTATCTACTGTATGATACTTACATACTATGATATTAACTATATCAAAAATATTCTATATAGTCTATTATTTATTTCTTAAATACGATCAATTCATCATTAAATGTCTTCAAAAAATTCTTTCCATTAGATGATGAACCTCGTAACAAATTAATTCTAAATCTCCACCAGCACAACATCACTATGCACTTCAGTGACTGTGCCTGTCACAATATCCCCTACATTAAAAGTATGGTCTTGTTTAGGTATTTTACTATGTACGTATTCATTGGTTAAGCCATAATAGTAAAAGTCATCGCATTGTTCGATGAGAACCTTCACAGGTTGGTTAAGGAAACGGTTAGCATAGGCTTTAAAGCCTTCCTTCCCAAGTTGATTTAATAAGGCTACACGTGTCTTTTTCACGGCTTCTGGAACTTGCTCTTCCATCTTAGCAGCTGGCGTACCTTCTCGAATAGAATATGGGAAGGCATGGATATGCGTAAAACCAACTTCTTTCACTGTACGCATGGTTTCCTCGAATAATTCGTCTGTTTCTCCAGGAAAACCAGCGATAATATCTGTCGTAATGGATAAATTCGGAATCCGACTACGTAAATACTTCACTAAATCCTTGTATTGTTGCAAATTATAGTGACGGTTCATCGCTTTTAACACTGGATCTGAGCCAGCTTGTAAAGGAAGATGTAAATTAGGGCATACACGAGGGTTCGTTGCCATTAACTCGATTAATTCTTCCGATACTTCTACAGATTCAATAGAACCAAAGCGAATGCGTTCTAAGCCATCAATGGTCAATAATTCACGCACAACACGGCCTAAGGTTGGTCGCTCTGGTAATTCAATACCGTAGTTACCGAGGTGTATACCTGTGAGTACTACTTCTTTATACCCATAGGCAACCAGGCGTTTTGCTTCTTCCACAATGTCTTCAATTTTTCTAGACTTTAATTTTCCTCGTGTATAAGGAATGATACAGAAGGAACAGAAATTATTACATCCTTCTTGTATCTTCATGAAAGCCCGACATTTTTCAATTTCATTGCCAAATAAAGGCATTTCTTCAAAGGTAGACTCTTCCATCACATTACGAACGATGGAAATCTGTTCTTCTGTAGATGGAATGTTTTCTACTAATTCTACAATTTTATTTCGATTCGCTGTACCGATGACAAGGTTAACCCCATCGATAGCAGAAATCACTTCTGGCGCCAATTGGGCATAACAGCCTGTGACTACAATAAAGGCTTCTGGATTACGGCGCTTTGCTTGTCGGATTAATTGGCGTGATTTTTTCTCTCCCATATTTGTTACAGAACAAGTATTAATCACGTAAATAGAGGCTTCTTCGTCGAAACCAACAGGAGTATATCCTGCTTTTATAAATAAACCTTTCATGGCATCCGTATCATATTGATTGACACGACACCCTAAGGTAGTAAATGCAACTGTCTTCATGAGACTCCTAATCTAGTAATTCATATTGAATCATACTCACAGCACTTAATGCCGCTGTTTCAGCACGCAATATAGTGGCTCCTAGGCTAACCTTATGGCCTCCACAGGATTCCAATAGTTCCATTTCAGTAGGGCTATAACCACCTTCAGGACCAATGCAAATGGCTATGGTATGGTATGAATTAGTATGTAACTGTGTTTGTAAAATATCTTTGATCGTCTTGTCATCTTCTCGTTCATAGGCACCTAACAAGAGAACTCCCTCATCAGATTGTAAGGTTTGCAGTACCTCTGAAAGTGACTGTTCTACTGTTAATGTAGGTACATCAGGGCGACCACATTGTTGGCTTGCTTCTATGATAATTTTTTCCCATCTACTTTTCTTGGCGTTTAATTTTTTAGCATCATATTTAGCTACACAATGGACCGAAGATACACCGTAGATGTGATGAACATTTAATTCCGTAGCCTTTTGCAATAAAAACTCGAACTTATCGCCTTTCAAAAAGGATTGAATTAACACTACTTTCATAGCTGATGTAGACACGTCAATGGTACGTAATCGTTTCGCCATATATATATCTGATTCCTCAGATATTAGCACAAATTCACCTGTATGCCCTTCATGATTGCTCACAATAAAAGGTTCCTCTTTAGAATGGCGCAATACATGAAAGAGATGATGTGCTGTATCTAATGGTAATTGGATACTTTCATCTATAATGCCATCAATAAATATTTTTTTCATATACTTCCTATCTTATGCCAAGGTAAAGGTATGCCAAGGGCCTTCTACCATTTCTTCCATAATAGTCCAGTGGTTAGTAATATACGGCATAATTTCATCATATCGATCGTCCACAATACCACTTATTATTAGTATACCATTATCGTGTAGTTTTTCCCTAATCATAGGCAATAAAATTTTTAGAGGATCAACTGTTAAATTCGCTAGTATAAGATGAGCTTTACCGTGAAAGTCATCGCTTAAATTGCCATGAATGATGGTGGCCTCAATACCATTATTTTCACAGTTTTCCTTGGCCTGTATAGCTGCTTCTTCTTCTAGGTCGATGCCCACTAGGTTAGGTATCCCTAAATGATGGGCTGCTAGTAATAAAATACCTGTGCCAGTACCAATATCTAGGCAAACCTGTTGGCTCAAATCTGTGGGAATACGGTGTATATATTTGCCTAATAAAGTGGCACAGTTCCTAGTAGTCTCATGATCTCCCGTACCAAAGGATAGCTTTGTATCCATGGTCATTACCACATCTTGTTCTGTAGCGAGTGGATCTGTAGTGGCATCATAGCTTTGCCAAGAGGGACAGATCACCAAGTCTGGTAACAATCTCGTAGGCATAATATATTGTTGCCAACTATGATACCATTGCTCATCGTCTACAGTTTTACATTCCATATCTTCAAAGGAAATATTAGCATCTTGTAATGCTGTTTCTATGAGCTGTTTCCATTGCTTCTCATCTTTGTCTACGCTTAAATAGATGGTCACACGGCTTAAGTTGGGGTTATTTTCTATTGTTTCTTCTATGTATCCATTACTCTCTATACCATTAAAAATGGCAGCCATTTCATCAATGACTGCCACTTCTACAGTAATGGATATTTCTATCCATTTCATAGATGACTCCTTACTTACCAAGTTTTAATCTTGGCAAAATAACTGTTTCACCTTATCACTTAAATTTTCTAATATGCTTTTGTTCACTTTCAAAGTATTTACATCTTCTTTGTTTTCTGCAGCAAACTCAACTAATAATTGACGTTGTTTATCTGTCAATTTTTTAGGTGTTTCCACGGTGACAACTACGTGTTGATCACCACGTTGGCTTGGTTGACGTAAATACGGAACACCTTGTCCTTTGATTCTGAAAGCAGTACCAGTTTGTGTGCCTTCAGGGATTTTTAACTCCACTTTACCTTCTAAAGTAGGAACTTGTATAGTAGCACCTAGTGCAGCTTGTGAGAAAGAGATAGTTTGACGTAATACAACATCGTTGCCACTGCGTTCAAACTCTTTGTCACGAGCTACAGAGATATACACATATAAATCACCTTTAGGGCCACCTAATGTACCAGGTTCCCCTTCTCCAGATACACGAAGGCGTGCACCATCGTCGACACCAGCTGGTATTTTGATTTCTATATCACGACGTTTGATAGCTTGTCCTTGTCCACGACATACTTTACAAGGTTTTTCAATAATTTTACCTTGTCCACCGCATCGAGAACATGTGCGCACCGTTTGCATACGTCCAAATGGTGTATTTTGAATGACAGCTTCTTGACCGGAACCATGACAGTTTGGACATGTTTCTACTTTAGAACCAGGCTCACCACCTGTACCATGACAATGATCACACTCTTCATGGCGCTGTACATTGACTTTCATCGTTGTTCCAAATACAGCATCACGGAAAGAAATGCGTACATCTTGGCGTAAATCGGCACCACGCTCTGGACCACGTTGACCACGGCCACCACCGCCGCCGAACATGTCAAAGATATTACCAAAAATATCTTCAAATCCGCTGCCACCGCCGAAACCGCCAAATCCGCCGCCACCAAAACCACCGCCAAAACCGCCAGCGGAGTTACCTCCGCCAGCAGTAAAGGCATCATGACCGTATTGGTCATATTGTGCTTTTTTCGTGTCATCAGATAATACTTCGTAGGCTTCATTCACTTCTTTAAAGTTCTTTTCTGCCTCTTCAGGATTATCACGGTTTACGTCTGGATGGTATTGACGTGCTTTCTTACGAAATGCTTTCTTAATTTCATCTTGGGATGCATTTTTGTTGACGCCAAGGACGTCATAATAATCACGAGCCATTATCTATGTCCCTTCTTATTATTTTTTGTCTTCGTCAACTACTGTGTAGTCAGCGTCTACTACATTATCATCTTGTTTAGGAGCTTCTTGTCCACCTTGTTCGCCTTGAGCTTGCGCTTGTTCGTACATTTTAGATGACAATTCGTATAAAGGAGCTGTCAATGCTTCGCTATCAGCTTTAATTTTTTCAATATCGCCAGACTCAATAGATGCTTTTAACGTTTCTGTCGCTTTTTTAACAGCTTCTAATTGTGCTGCATCAGTTTTACCTTCAAAGTCTTTTACTGCTTTTTCAGCTTGGTATACCAAGTTATCAGCATTGTTTTTCACTTCTACTTCTTCTTTTTTAGCTTTATCTTCAGCTGCATGTGTTTCAGCTTCTTTTACCATGCGGTCGATTTCTTCATCGCTTAAACCGGAAGACGATGTAATTGTGATTGCTTGCTCTTTACCAGTACCAAGATCTTTTGCTTTTACATTAACGATACCGTTAGCATCGATGTTGAATGTAACTTCGATTTTAGGTACTCCACGAGGAGCTGCTGGGATACCGGACAATTCGAAACGGCCCAATGTTTTGTTAGCTGCTGCCATGTCACGTTCCCCTTGTAATACATGGATATCAACGGAAGGTTGGTTATCTGCTGCTGTGGAGAATACTTGAGATTTAGATGTAGGGATTGTTGTATTGCGGTCGATAATACGAGTGAAAATACCACCCATAGTTTCGATACCTAAAGACAATGGAGTTACGTCAAGTAACAATACGTCTTTTACTTCACCTACTAATACACCACCTTGAATCGCAGCACCGATAGCTACACATTCATCAGGGTTGATGTTTTTTGTTGGTTCTTTACCTAATTCGCGTTTGATCGCATCTTGTACTGCAGGAATACGAGTAGATCCGCCTACTAACAATACTTTGTCAATTTCAGAAGCAGATAAACCAGCATCTTTCATTGCTTTACGAGTAGGCTCGATAGTTGCTTCTACTAAGTCACGAGTTAATTCATCAAATTTAGCACGAGTTAATGTTACGTCTAAATGTTTAGGGCCTGTTGCATCCGCTGTGATGAATGGCAAGTTGATTTGTGTGCTAGCCACTCCAGACAACTCAATTTTAGCTTTTTCAGCAGCTTCTTTTAAACGTTGATCCGCTAATTTATCATTGGATAAATCAATACCAGTTTCTTTTTTGAATTCGCTGATTAAATAATCCATAATGCGTTGGTCAAAGTCGTCACCACCTAAATGGTTGTTACCAGATGTTGCCAATACTTCGAACACGCCTTCACCCAATTCAAGAATGGATACGTCGAATGTACCACCACCAAGGTCGAATACAAGGATTTTACCGTCTTCACCTTTATCTACACCGTATGCCAAAGCAGCTGCTGTAGGTTCGTTGATGATACGTAATACTTCTAAGCCTGCTACTGTACCAGCGTCTTTTGTAGCTTGACGTTGAGAGTCAGTGAAGTATGCAGGAACAGTGATAACTGCTTGTTTTACTGGTTCCCCTAAATGAGCTTCTGCATCAGCTTTAATTTTTTGTAGAATCATAGCAGAGATTTCTTGTGGTGTATAGGATTTACCTTCTACATTCACTTTGTAATCTGTACCCATATGACGTTTAATAGAAATGATTGTGTTTTCAGGGTTAGAAACTGCTTGACGTTTAGCTAATTGACCTACTAAACGTTCGCCATTTTTTGCAAAACCTACTACGGAAGGAGTCGTTCTAGCTCCCTCTTGGTTTGTAATAACAGTTGGTTCGCCGCCTTCCATTACTGCGAAACAAGAATTTGTTGTACCTAAGTCAATACCAATTACTTTTGCCATTTAACATGACCTCCTAATACTTCTTCTAATATGTTAATTATAATAATTAATTATCCGTTATGGACTACTTTCACCATGGCTGGACGTACCACGCGGCCTTCTACAGTATAGCCAGTTTGTAATACTTCACACACAGTGTCATCTTCCATATCTTCAGCTGGCACACGCATGATAGCTTGGTGGTAATTTGGATCAAATGGTTGACCCACAGCTTCAATCACCGCTAATCCTTGTTTTGATAGGCTTGCCATCAAGCTTTGTTGAATCATTACAAATCCTTCCATGAAAGCCTTCGTTTCTGGCGTTTCAGGTGCTGAAAGTGCTCTTTCAAAATTATCTAATACTGGGAGTAAATCTTCAATAACATGAGATTTAACAAATACCCCTAATTGTTCTTTTTCTTGGTTCGTACGACGTCTGAAGTTTTCAAAATCTGCTTGCAAACGCATGTATCGTTGCTCCCATTCTTTCGTAGGGTCTACTGCTTCAGGAGCTTCTTCTTCCAAAACTTCCACTTCAGGAGTGACTGTTTCTTCTTGTTTATTTTCTTCCATACTTCACCTCTTTACAGCTTCTTTTTCTGTTCTTGTAATTCTTCCATGCACTTATTAATATAGGCTAGGATACCCATAATACGGCCATATTCCATTCGTGTAGGACCTACAATAGCGAGGGTACCTACTTGATGAGGAACATTGAAACTTGCTTGGATAACACTGATATCTTTCACCAGTTCGTTGGAGTGACCTATTTTTACATCGATAGGACTACTAGAGTTTGGCGTTAATAATTGGGTTAACTCATCTTGTTGCTCCAATAAGGCTAACAGTGGTTGGGCCCGTTTAATATCGTTAAACTCTGGTTGTTCTAATAAGGATGTAGTTCCTATTGTATAGAATAGTTTTCGCTTAGCAATGGCTCGATATAATGTGTCACAAAAAACTACATACGTTGTATCTTGTAAATCTAAAGTTACCCGCATTTTGTCTAAGTTTTCTTGCGTGATATCCTGGATGGATACATCATGAAGTACACTATTAAAGCGATGCGCATGCATAGCTAATTCTTCTTTATTAATAGGTTCTGTAAAATAAATTGGCTCATTATCCAAAGCACCTGTATTCGTTACCACCACCATGACCGCTCTATGTTCATCGATAGGAAGAACATGGATATAGGTTATAGTAGATGAATCATGGGCGGGAGCTAAAAACATACTCACATTATGACTAATACGAGAAATAAGTTTTGCTATTTCTACAAAAAAATCATCAAGTTCTTGTTGATGAGTCTGCCATAACTCTTGAATTACAGGAATATCTTCAGCAGCATCGTCTTCAAACCCCTGTAAAGTGTCTACATAGTACTGGTAGCCTTTTGCCGAAGGAATCCGACCTGCTGATGTATGAGGTTGTTCAAGAAAGCCAAGATCTTCTAAATCAGCCATTTCATTTCGTACCGTCGCAGGACTGATACCTAAATCATAATTCTTTGCGATCGTACGAGAACCAACCGGTTCCGCTGTTTTAATGTAATCTTGAATGATAGCACGCAAAATGCGCTCTTTCCTTTCATCCATAGTATCACCTCGTTATTATTAGCACTCACTAAGGTTGAGTGCTAACTACAAGATATATAGTATCACATTTACAACATATGTCAAGTGAAAAATTGGTGAAAGTTCAGTAAATACCGTATTAGTCAAAAAAACAAACTTTTTGATTGTCTGGTTTGGTGAGATATGTCAGTACTAATTTGGGCAAAGGGAAAAGCACGGCACTTTCCTCCACAAACTGATCCTACGGTAGGTTTGCTCCGGAACATGCCCTGCTCTTCTGGGGTTGTCATCAATTAGACTATTAGCTTAACATATCTCACCAACGCATCCAATTGGGTGGAAGTTTGAGGGCGAGCGTTGCTGTGATCCTCTACGTTAGCTCTTACATAGTGCATTATATAGACATACCTCACTAACGCATCTACTCGGTGTGAGATTTAATCGATGTATTCCCCCTTTTAAAATTGTATCGTCATTGAAATGATAGTATAATGATATTAAGATTAAATATTGGAAACTATTAAGATATTAGGCTTTGTAAGATGCTAGGACTTAGCTTAATCTTGTTTTAGATTAATGATTTCTGTAAAGGAAAGGTAGTATATGAAATTTATTGTATTACAACGTGATGACATTGAAAATTTTATACATATTGAGCATGCACAGGTTCATGATTTAATAAACGAAGATCATCATAACGAATTAGCACACATATTGGACTATGCAAAACACGGAGAACAATTACAGTTCATAAAAAAAAGTAGTACACTCCTACCTAAAGGACTACGACTGCTGTATGTCCCACCATTGGAAGCACTTGGTATCACTACAGGTGAAACTTCAGTTACACTTGAGTGGACTGGATTAAAAGAAGATACATTATACATCATACAAGATGAAGAACCACTTAAACTGCGTATTACGAACCCAAAAGCTGTGGTGTACTATAAGACTATTGGTTAATTTACTCTCATTAACTAAGATATCGTATTTAATATAATAAATAATCTCTATGTTTCCATTTATAAGAATTAGTCCTAATTAAAATTGACATTTATTTCTTCATTCAGTATAATAGAGGCAAGATTAGTGCAACAATCCCTACGGGGACCTGTGCGAAAAATCCCCCCCTCTGTTATATAGAGGAGGGGGATTTTTACATCGACGCATAATTAATTCAATCACGCCCCCAAAAGAACGCCATTAAGTGTAGTAGCCTTGTGGCGATTTTTTGCATATATTATTCTAATGCAAGAAGCGCGCGGTGTCCTCCTTCATAAACATTATGAAATACCGTTTGTGAGGAGTATACCGTGCTCTTCCTTTTAATATATTTAGTTTAGTTAGCCACAGGCTACATAACATCACAAGTGACGTTTTACTGAAATGGATTCCCCAATCGTTGTAATACATGCTCAAACTTCTCTTTTGGCTTCGCATTAGTGCTATACCATTCTAAAAGCTCTGAGATTTTCTGCTCTGCTTCTTCCGGGGATAATCCTTCTAGCAAGGTAATTGCTTTTCGAGGTAAGGCGCCGCTTGTGCCACCTGCTACTAAGGTAAAGCCATTTGGTTTTCCCACTAGGCCGATGTCTTTGATCATAGACTCTGCGCAGCATCGTGGGCAACCGCTGATGCCGATGCGAATTTTGTTCGGCATATCTTTGCCGTAGTGTTTTTGGTCTACCATAGTCGCCATCGGAATGGTTTCCATAAAGGCATGGCTACATCCATCTGTACCTCGGCATGCCACGATGGAGTTCACCGATTTATGTTGTACTTGCACCACTCCATCTGGTAAGTGTTCCAAGATGGATTCCTTTTGTTCTTTTGTAATGTCATAAATTTGAATGCCTGTAGGAACGATACGGAACTTTCCATTATGTTCTTTCGCTAGGCTAAAAATTGCCTCCATTTGTTCGTATGTGAACTCACTGAATAAGGCATGTAAAATAACTGCTGTTTTCATAAAACTCTCCTAAATTAACTGTATGGGCGTACATTCCTACTTAGGACGTAAGGAACTGACTAAACACATAATTCCCATGCTTGGCCCCTTCCTTAGTGAGCCGATATGCATCATCTTCATAAACAAGCAATTGTTTACGCATTAGATCTGCAATGACAGATCCATATATATTATGAAAGTCTAGATTAAATCGACTTTCAAATAAACTAGGTACTAACCCCCACTTTGTGCGCAATGCAAGAAAGCAAAAATCTTCATAGTCACGAGGGCTGGTGATAATTTCTTCCTCTATGCAAGGACTTTCACCCATTTCAATCTTATGGATGTAAGGTACCACGTAAGGAGTATTCTGAAATCGCCGATTTCCCACAAAAGAATGAGCGCCGGCACCAAAGCCGATGTAATCAGTGCCATGCCAGTATTTGATATTATGACGACTGAAAGCCCCATCTTTACCAAAACTAGCAATTTCATATCTATCGAACATCTGTTTTTCTAACCCTTCTACAAGGTAGTCGTACATCTGTTCGCATATATCTTCAGACGGTAATATGACCGAATGATCCATGACTTGGCGATGTAATAAGGTACTAGGTTCCACTTGTAGGCCATAGATAGAGATATGATTTATGGGCAAAGATTGAATGATATCTAGATTATAAGAAATGTCTTCCAATGTTTGCCCGGGTAATCCATAGATCTGATCAATGCTAATATTCCGGAACCCTACCTTATGGGCATCTAGGACAGCTTGTTGTGCCATCTTTGCCGTATGAGTTCGGTGCAATATACGTAAATGGTCATCACGGAACGTTTGCACACCAAAGCTGATGCGGTTGATGCCAAGCTCATATAAATGTCGCAAGTATTGTGTGTCTACTTCACCTGGATTTGCCTCTATAGTAATTTCCACATCGCTGTTGATGGTGTACTGTTTGTACACTGTCTCTAATATACGATTCAATTCCTTAATGGACAACACAGTCGGTGTTCCACCGCCGAAGTAAATCGTATCGAAGGGCTTTGTCCCCAACAGGGATTGACTAGATTCAATCTCTTGTCGCAACGCATAGGCGTACACATCAAAATAGTCTTCTAAACCTTGGTACGAAGGGAAATCACAGTAGGTACACTTTTGACGGCAAAAGGGAATGTGGATATACATTCCCCTGTGACCTACTGGAATACGAGTTGTATTCATTAGTTTTCTACTTTCAAAATCGCCATGAACGCCTCTTGTGGAATCTCTACAGACCCTACAGCTTTCATACGTTTTTTACCTTCTTTTTGTTTTTCTAGCAATTTACGTTTACGGGAAATATCGCCACCGTAACATTTTGCCAATACGTCTTTACGCCATGCTTTTACCGTTTCACGAGCCACAATTTTTGTTCCTACTGCCGCTTGGATTGGAATTTCAAAGTTTTGACGTGGAATCAATTCTTTCAATTTCTCAGCGAGGGCACGGCCACGTAATTGAGCGCGATCTTTGTGAACAATAATACTCAAGGCATCAACAGGATCTCCGTTTAGCAAGATATCCATTTTCACCATTGGAGATTGTTGGTAGCCAATCAATTCGTAGTCCAATGATGCATAGCCTTTCGTAGCAGATTTCAATTTATCAAAGTAATCGTAAATAATTTCCCCTAGTGGCAAATGATAAACAATGGATACACGGCTTTCATCAATGTATTCCATGCTGATGTATTCCCCACGTTTGTCCTGTGAAAGTTCCATAATGGCCCCTACATAATCTTTAGGGACGATAGTGGTAGCCTTTACATATGGCTCCTCTACATAGTCGATTTCAGTTGGCGGTGGTAATTTAGCAGGGTTGTCCACTTCGATGACTTCCCCATTAGTTTTGTATACCTTATAGTTTACGCTTGGAGCAGTCGTAATCAAGGATAGATTATACTCCCGTTCCAATCGTTCTTGGATGACATCCATGTGTAATAGTCCAAGGAAACCACAACGGAATCCAAAACCTAGTGCCAAGGATGTTTCTGCTTCGTATTCTAAAGCAGCATCGTTTAGATTTAGTTTTTCTAAGGCATCCCGTAAGTTTTCATAATCTTTGGAATCTGTTGGGTATAGACCACAATATACCATGGACACGGCTTTACGGTATCCTGGTAATGGTTCTTCAGCTGGATTATCTGCTTTTGTGATCGTATCCCCTACACGACAGTCACGAACGTTTTTAATACTTGCCGCTACACAGCCTACAGAGCCACATGGTAGCTCTTGCACTGGTAATAAATGCGGTGTAAATACGCCTAACTCAGTGACCTCAAAATCCTTAGAACTGTGCATCATACGGATGGTATCTTTTACTTTCAAAGAACCTTCTTGCACACGTACGTAAGCAATGGCACCTTTGTAGGAGTCAAAGCGAGAGTCGAAAATTAAAGCACGTGCTGGTTTATCAGAATGATCTGGTGGCGCAGGAATTTTCTCTACAATAGCCTCTAAAATATCTTGGATACCAATACCAGACTTCGCACTGGCCAAAATTGCGTCAGATGCATCTAATCCAATAACGTCTTCGATTTCACGTTTCACACGCTCAGGATCTGCACTTGGCAAATCAATTTTATTAATGACAGGAATGATTTCCAAATCATGTTCCAATGCTAAATAGACATTGGCCAAAGTTTGCGCCTCTACACCTTGTGCAGCATCAACCACCAACAAGGCTCCTTCGCAAGCTGCCAAGGAACGGGATACTTCATAGCTGAAGTCCACGTGACCTGGTGTGTCGATTAAATTTAATGTATATTCTTGTCCATCTTTTGCAGTGTGCAATAAACGAACGGATTGGGCTTTAATTGTAATGCCCCGTTCCCGTTCTAGGTCCATGGAGTCCAAGACTTGGGCTTGCATTTCCCGTTTCGTCAAAGACCCAGTTTCTTCGATTAAACGATCCGCTAGCGTGGACTTACCATGGTCAATATGAGCAATGATACAAAAATTACGAATATGTGATGTACTCATGACTTCCCTTTCTAACAAACAATATCTATTACACCACCACCGAGAACTCGACTTCCTTCGTAGAATACGACAGATTGCCCCGGTGTAATGGCGCGTTGTGGTTCCGTAAATTCAACTTTCATAGTACCGTCCTCTGTGAAAGTAACAGTACATGGTGATGGTTTCGCAGCATACCGAATCTTACCTTCTGCTTGCAATGATGTGGGCACAACTCCATCTAGGAAGTTATAGTTTTTACACAACATGGTGCGAGAGAATAAACTTTCATTAGGACCTACGATAACCTCATTCGTTTCGCCATCTAATTTCACAACATAGAGAGGGTATGCATATGCAATGCCCAAGCCCTTACGTTGTCCAATTGTATAATTGTATAATCCATTATGCGTACCTAAAACCTCACCATTTTCATGGACAATACGCCCTGATTTAGGTTTCGATTTTGCTGTTTTTTCGATGAACCCTTGGTAATTGTGATTCGGCAAGAAACAGATATCTAAGCTATCTGGTTTATCCCATACAGGCAATTCTTTTTCATGAGCCATTTCGCGAGTTTTCGTTTTTGGTTGATTACCCAAAGGAAAGACCAAATGCTTCAAAATATCTTGGGTTAGTGTGTACAACACATAGCTTTGATCTTTCGTTGGATCGTCACCTTTATGTAATTCATAACGTTGTGCTGCTTCATTGTACATAACCTGCGCATAATGACCTGTCACCATGTGGGTAGCCCCTAAGGATAATGCACGTTGTAATAATAAATCGAACTTAATATTGCGATTACAGAACACGCATGGATTCGGTGTACGACCGTTGGAATATTCCGTGATGAAATAATCTACCACATTGTCTTTGAAAATATCTTTCGCATCCACCACATGATGTTCAATACCAAGAAAATCGCACATCTTCTTCGCATCCACCACAGCTTGTGGAATTTCGTCTTCCTCTGTATCGCTTACCCACAAACGCAAGGTAATACCAAATACCTTATACCCTTGTTCTAATAACATTGAAGCGGTTAAAGAACTATCTACGCCACCGCTCATAGCTACTGCATATACTTTGTCCATATTATCTCCTACCATCAAATTGATACATCAAAACAGATTGAAAGTCTGAAGATGTATAATTGAACAAAAAATTATACTTATACATATCACTATATTATACCGTATTCTATGGGAGTGTGACAATCACTTAAACGTATGATAGCTCAAATTGGTTATGATAACTAATAGAAAAACCACTTATATAGAAAAGTGGTTTAGAGATTAATATTATGTTTTTCTGCGTACTTTAAAGTTTTATAATATTTATAATATGATTCTATCGCTTCTTTAGGAGCTTTGTCTGTTAGTTTAAACTTCAATCGCCCTCTTCCATCTCTATATTCCGTATACCATTCTTCATTTTCTAAGAAATACGGCATATCCATCATAGTATCATCCCTCCATTTTTTAGAAAATGTACTTAAAATTCTAATTCTTTTAACTTTTCTCTCGCTTTATTAATATCTTGTTTTCTTAAATTGAAATTAAAAATTGAACACATATATAAAATTGTTCAAAATTTTTTTAAAACTTAAATTCCTCTTGAAAGCATCCACTGGAGACTCATATCCCAAAATCTTTCTGGGTAATGTATTTCACTAAGCTACAGAATTGTTTAGGACACTTTCGGGAACACTTTTTATGGGAGTCCCTTTAAGAATGCATCGTCGCAGTAATCCATTATGGAGTTCATTAGAGCCACGATCCTAGGCAGAGTTAGAATGGGAATAATATACCTGTATGCCCAATGCTGCCAACTTTGAAATACTAGCAAATTTTCGACCGTTATCTGCAGAAATTGTATGACATACTTTGAGCAATGGTAATTTGCTTTGGACTGAAAGCAACCATTCTTTCAAGTTTTCTTTCCCATCATCAGCTTTTGCTGAAGTACATCGTAAAACCACATATAAACGGCTTTTTCGTTTTTCAAAGGTAAGTAAAATATTACCTTCTTTATCTTTGATACCACGAACACTGTCTAGTTCCTAATGACCGAACTCAGTCCGTTCATCTACACTAGCTACTCGTTAACCAATCGATCTTCCTAATGCACGTTTATCTTTTCTAGTATGTAACTTCTTAGTGGATCTCTTTAGTAATAGCACCAGGTCTAGCCCTTTCACATTGATGAGACCTAATCCTAGATAGTTATACAATGTTTTTGTACATACCATCTGAGATGAGAAAAACAAGTGATTAGTTTGACATCTATATTAGATAGCAGTATATTATAGATAAATAAATTACTTAGATAGCGTAATATTTTAAAGAAAGAGGTAATGTCTATGAAGTTAATCAAAGAGTTTTTTGAAAGTCTCGAGCCTGTAGAAGATTTAAAATATAAAAAAGAATTGTTAGAGTTACATAATGAAATTGAAGATAGTTTATTAAAAGAGTATTTGAATGAATCTAGTAGTTTATATATCTGTGCTGAAGGTGGTCGAATCGTAGACCATTATTTTGACTGTATGTCTAATTTAGTATTCAAAGATTATGACACATATGAGTCATTTATTGAAAAGGAAGGAAAAGACAAAGACAAATATGTCGAATTTAAAGCTGTTGAATTTTGTTGGTGGTTGTATAAGTATATTATTGGATTACCTACTATTCAGGATCTTCGGGAATCATTATGTTTAACAAGAAAGACGGCTGCCTCCTTCCTTATGATTCCTAGCAGAAGTTTTGAGAATTGGGAATACGGAAGAAGTACACCGCCACTCTATGTAGAAAGATATATCTTTAAAACTCTTCTTTATAGAATTGAAAGAATGTGTCGAATGCGTGAACTGTGGCAATTCAGCTTCGATTTGGACCTTATGCATAAATGGTCAATTAGATTATTATTAATGACGCCAGAAGACATAGAAGAGTATATCGAAAATAAAGGCTCTATTGTGCCATTCTTGTCGAGAAAACTTGCAAATGCGTAATCTATAATAAGAATACCGATTTGCAATGATTAGTAATTTCTTGAATCGCGCGCTCTCTCTGTCCACTTTAGGCATGTACTGTCATAGAATCAGTACAGATAAAAAATAGAAATAAAAATAAGTCAACGAAAGCTGAAATTGTTTTTATAGATGCTTTGTCAAATATGGGGGCTACTCATATAAAAAGTTCTTAGCGCTAGCTATCTAAATAGCTAGTGCTATTCTTTTGGCTTATTGTATATATCTTTCTATGTTAGGTATGCTGTATATCTTAAATATCTTTCTAAAGGCTAATCTAAGCCCATATGCACGCCGTAGGTCATCGGATATACGTAATATTTCTAACAGCTTTATTCGCTCGCTTTCAGTTAATTTACCTGGGTTCTTCATAAGAACCCTTCGGTTATATTTGAGTGTTCTAGAATGTGCCACTAGCCTCTTTTGCTCACGCTTGCGTACACGCTCAAGAGCCCAATCGACCAAGCGACACACATGATAACGATCTGCTACAATATGCGCGTGAGGGAACACCGTTTGCATCACTAACCTAAATAATGGAGACATATCCATAACGATGTATTTAACCTGTTCTCTAGCTTCTTTAGTAAAGGTTCTGAAATATTGGATAAGAGCTCGCGTATCTCGTTTAGGTAAAATGTCTACGATAGAATGATTGTTTAAATCGGTTATGATAACTTGATACATCTGACCTTCGGCATTTCCTTTATATTCGTCAATACCTAGCACAGTAGGCAATTGTGTAGGCTTTGCAATGGCTAATTTAGAGCAATACCGAATAGCTGTAGATACAGAGACGCCACTGCGTTTAGCCATCTCGGTGTAGGATCCTTTTTCGCCGAGTTGTCTAAATAGATATTCCATATTAGTTTTACTAAGTCGCAAATAACGGCAAACAAAAGGGTTCTTTTCTATGAAAGTATGATTACATTCTTGGCACTTGTAACGTCTCTGTAAGTAGGTTGCAGTCACTTTGTGATGCTGTGCAGCACCAAACTTAACATCTCTCGGACGTTTACCTTTAGACTTTCTAGTGCTTGCTCCACAATGTGGACATACTTGCTCAGCTACCGGCATCTCAAGTGTATAGTGAATAGAACCATCTTCATTAACTTTTATATATTTAATATGTTCCTCTTTAATTTTAAAGACAATTTCTGTATAATTGACGTTAGACATATATGACTCATCCTTTCTTAATGGTTTGGTTGCTTTTAATGATACGGTATGAGTTTGTATATGTCTATTTTATTGCAATAAAACAAGTTGGCGATTACTCTTATATGAGTAGCCCCAACATTTATTATAGAGCCGATTTTTATATTTCCTCGTCTTTTTCTATGATGGGACTTTTGCAACAGCCCCTTTTTCTTTTATAGAACTTTTGCGTCATATACTTCTTCGGGCTTGGCGGCTAATAGTCTTGCTGCCATATCTTTTTTCATCTGAACCAAAGTAGCCTCTTCTTCTTCACTTCTATCTTCTTTTCTTGCTAATTCAACAAATTCTTTTAATACAAAGCCTGGTTTTATGGTTATAACAACTGTTTTATCTCTATATTTGAATTTAAAATAATATCTTCCATGAGGACTTTCTAAGATTCCTTCAGCTTCTTTTAAGTTAATGTCAACAGAAATTCTACCATCTGTTACGCATCTTGTTACCATTTCAAAAGCATCTATCCCTCCTGGTCCCGGAAATGCTGTAATCAGATATATCTCTCTTCTTTCTAATAATTTCCCATCATTTAAAAGTGGAAATGCTCTGCTCATGACCTGAAATGCATGAGCTACTCCCCCAGGATAACCTACGCCATGATAGTTTAGTAAATCATCAAAGCTATATTCTAATTCTTGTCCCTTTTCTAATACTTTTATTTTATTCATTCTTTCTCCTCCATTTAACTACTTACGCAATATTGTAGCAACTTCATCATCTGATAATGTGTAATCATATACATATTCAAAATATTTCTTTAACTCTACTTCCATGTCCATGTCTGAAAATAATTGTGGATACTGGATTTTTGCAGCCCATTTAACCATAAGCGGAGTTTCAACCCCGGGTGGATCCCACCTATAAACACCTATAGGAATTTTATATACTTGTTTATTAGCTACAGCATTAATTATTGACCAATCTCTACCTTCCTGCTTATTTTCAATAAAGTCTTCCGGCATTAAGTCTGACTGATTTCCTAAATAAATGATATCAGGGTTCCATAGTAGCATCTGCTCCATGTCCACTTCAGCTAATTTACCTTCAAGCTTGTGGGCCGGATTATAAGCTCCACTTGGGTTCATCCAATGGTTGTATTGATTTACAGCTATTTTCATGTCACTATAAAACTCTACAACTTTTGGTTTATCTTCATCTTTTATTTCAGCTAACTTTGATGCTACTTCATTAATTCCTTTGTCCATATATTCAACTAATAAGTCGCCACGTTCTTTCTTTTTAAGTACTTCAGATATTATTTTTATATTTTCTTTTATACTGTCAAATTCTGCCCTCTTTAAAGCTACTACCTTAAGTCCTGCCGCTTCCATTTTTTCAATTTCTTTTTTACCATTTGAATAAATAAACACAACATCTGGCTTTAGCTTCAATAACTCTTCCACGTTAACAACTGAGTCTTTTGAAACCCATTTAGTATTCGCATTAGCTAGTTCTGGATACATGTTTTTTAAAACACTTTCCTCAAGGGCCTTAATAGAAGATGGGTTACTTCCTACAATTTTATCTGTCCTTCCATCAATTGCATATATTATAGACGGAAAAGGCTTATCTACCGTTGCAATTCTTTCCGGTGCTTTTTCAAATTTAATCGTTTTTCCTCTAACATCAGTAACCGAATATCCGCTTTGATTGTTTTCACTGGTTTCATTTTTATTGCTTTGAGAGTTGCCGAAGCAAGCATTTAAAATTAAGACTAAAGCTAAAATGAATAATAAACTAATACTTTTTTTCATTCTTCTTCCTTTGAAAATTATATACTTAGTGGATAAACTCTAAACAAATCTGCAACTTCTTCTCTTAATATATGAGGTCTTTGTCTAAGAGCTTTACCAACTTCTATCTTTCTTTCTAAATCAACCTGATTAATTCTTTCTTTTAATTTGCTTTCTTGTTCACCCCTTTCTTTTGCAGAGTATGGTTTTTGATATAGGGTTTTAATTGCTTCATTAATTTCATCTCTTGAATTAAAGGTTCCAAGTACAGAATCTATAAAAGGAAAGGACAAAACATATGCATATGCCGCCTGAACCAAAGTTTGGTCTTCTTTTATACGAATAGCGTTAAAAATATCTTTATAAAACAACAAGTCTCCTGTTGCCAGCGGGTTCATAGCTATTGTACCTATCTTTTTTTCATAAGTCTTCATTATTCCTTTTAATCTGTATTTGGAATTAATTATATTAAAACCCTGTAAGCTATAATCAAATTTATACTCCTCTATCATCTTAATTAGTTCTTTATTTTTTAAGTGTGAAGAAAAAGTAATATGCTTAATAAGCCCTTCTTCTCTTGCTTTTTCCATCTCTCTTATGGCTCCATAGCTTTTAGCTCCTCTCCATTCTTCAAAAGATTTTACACCCCAAAGACAAGTAAAAGAGTCAATACAACTTATTCCTAAATTCTTCAAAGAATTTTCAAGGTTTTTTCGAAATGTTTTAGAGTCTCCAGCATGCGTCTTTGACATAATATAAAATGGTTTTTTTTGCTTCTTCATTTCTTTTATTGCTGTACCTAATATAAGTTCTGAACAATTATTTCCATAAGTATCGCTGGTTTCAAAAAAATTTATTCCTTGTTCATATGCATAAAAGAAATTTTCTGCATGTTTATCTATATCTTCTGGATTCTTTAAGTGATGACTTCCCATAGATATCCTTGAAATTTGTATGTCTGTAGATCCTAATTTTCTATATTCCAAATCATTAACATCCTTTTATTGGTTCTCAATAGTTTTATATGGTGCTATTGTTTTGTATTCAATTTCTTCTGCTTGAAAATTTAAAATTTTAACTTTAACCTCAAAATACTTTTGTAAGTTGCTTTCAGTAATTGTTTTTGAACTTTCATCAAAGGTTTTTTTGTAGTCACTACCGATAAACAAGGTTTTGTCAGATATCTGCAATGCATGACCGGGAAAATGAGTGTTTATTATGCAAGCAGATTTTTTATTTACATTTATATGTTTAATTGCTTCTAATATTCTAATTTGATTCTTCATATCCAGATTTGACTCGGGTTCATCTAAAATAAGCAGTTTTGGATTAGAAACAAGAGCTCTCGCAATCATAACCATTTGAAGCTCTCCCCCGGATAACTCATCACAGTATCTATTTGATAGCTTTTCAACTCCTAATTCTTTTAAAGCTTCATAAGCTTTTTCATAATCTTCCTTCGTGGGTATATGGAAAAAGCTGTTTTCCTTGTCTAGGCCCATCACAACCATTTCTAAAACCCCATAACTAAAGACACTCTTCTTAGCTTGAGGAACGTAGCTTAAGTTTTCCCATAATTCTTTTTCACCATATTCATTTACATCTTTGCCAAAAAGCAAGGCTTTTCCCGTGTCCCATTTTAAAAATCCCATAAGACACCTTAACAAAGTAGTTTTGCCCACCCCATTGGGCCCAAGAATGGACATTACTTCCTCTTCTCTTAAATCAAATGAAATATCTTTTAAAATTTTTTTCTTACCATATGAAAAAGTACCATTTTTAACTTGTAGTATCATCTTCTCTCACCTGAATTTTTTCTAAGTATAGTAGCGAATAATGGCGCTCCTATAATAGCTGTTAATATCGAAATAGGAATTTCATTGCTTGTAACTGCTCTTGCAAGGGTATCTATCAACAATAAATAAATTGCACCCATAACACAACAAGTTGGAATAAGGTACCTATTATCATTTCCAATAACCATTCTTGCCATATGGGGAATTACTAAACCTATCCATCCTATAATTCCACATACAGAAACTGTAGTTGCAGTTATCAATGTTGATAATAAGATAACCCCAATACGTAATTTTTTTACATTAATTCCTAAAGACCTAGCCTCGTCAGAATCTAGAGATAAAAGATTCAATTTCCACCTTAAGAGGAAGAAGCCGAAAATACAGGGTATTATTATTATTGAACAAATAGCAACATCTCTATAGGATACACTTGCTAAACTTCCCATCAACCACATAGTAATAGTTGGAAGCTTGTCTTCTGGATCTGCTATATATTTAGTAAATGATATTAAAGCATCAAATAGTGACTTTACAATTACTCCAGATAAAACTAATACATACAAATCTGTTCGTTTTTTTACCCTAGATAGGTTTAAAACTATATAGACTGCTAAAAGCCCCAAAAACAAAGAAACCTGCTGGGTTACTATCATGTCTTGAGATAATAATATAGATAAAGCTGCCCCAAAACCTGCTCCTGAAGACACTCCTAGTAAGTCTGGGCTAACTAATGGGTTTGAAAAAACAGTTTGATATGCTGCCCCTGCCAGCGATAGCCCAGCGCCTACTAAAACTCCCATAAGTATTCTAGGTAGTCTTATGTCAATCACTACGCTTGCTACATGTGCATCTAAGCCACTAACATCTCCAGTTATTGTTTTGTATATAATCATAAATACTTCATGGGGGCTAACTGGATATCTTCCTAAACAAATAAAAGTTAGTATTAAAAGCAATAACAATACAGAGAGAACCAATATGCATAATTTTTTATTTTTAAAGATGCCTTTTCCCATTTATCCAGCCTTTCTAATTAATAGTAAACATCTTTTGATATCATAAAACCTTTTAACATCAAAATAAAGTTAAGAACTGATTTACTTTAAATTTGTATGTGATAATCTATATCAATTATATTTCCTATGCCCTGTATTGTCAAGCCAAATTTCACTCCCGTCTTCCGTCGAAGTACTATGAAAGTTCCGACGTTTTAAATTTCTAATAGCCTATTTAATTTTACGCAATTTTTTTAAACCCTTTATTTTAAAGGCTTTTCTTGCACAAAAAATATTTCAAAAAATTTGATTAAATTTTTAAAGTATGTTATAACCATAGTACTTCATAGTACTTTTATTTTAGAGGTGGTTATGGCTTATTTTTTGAGAAAAGAAAAGAAGAAAAAAGGGACTTATCTTCAGATGTATGAATCATTTTGGGATAAGGATAAAAAGCAACCGAGAACAAAAAATGTAAAATCTTTTGGTTATGTTGAGGATTTGATTTCAGGTGAGATTCCGGATCCTGTTAAATTTTACAGCGACTATGTAAAAGATCAAAATGAAAATAGAACAAAAGCTCTTTCTGAAGAATCACGTCCTCGTGCATTTTTTACCCCTGTTGAACTTAATATAGGACACTTCTTGCTCTACTCATTAATTGATGAGCTTGATGTTAAGGAAACTATTGATATAATTGCTTCTCAAATGCGTTTTCAGTTCTCTGTATTTGACTTAATTACTCAACTTATTTATGCAAGGGTTATATCACCATGCTCTAAGTCAAAGGCAGCCTCTCATGTCTTTCCATACCTTTATGGCAGCTCAACAATCTCTGAAGACCAAGTATATGACGGGTGTTCTTTCATAGGAGAGTCTTATAAAAAGTACATTGATTTATTTAATCACTCTTATGAAAAATATTTTAAAAGAGATTTAAGCAATGTATTTTTCGATTGTACTAATTATTACTTTGAAATTGATCTTCCTAGCGATGACAAGCAAAAGGGACCTTCAAAAGAGAATAGGCACTCTCCGATAATAGGGCAAGCTTTACTTTTAGACACTGATCTGGTACCTGTCTCCATGCAAATGTATCCCGGAAATGAATCGGAAAAACCATATATCAGAAAAGTTATTGAAGAAATGAAGCAACGACATAACGTATCAGGTAAGACCATACAGGTGGCTGATAAAGGCCTTAATTGTGCAAGAAATATTTATACTGCCGCTAAAGAAGCTAATGACGGCTATATATTCTCAAAATCAATACATGGTAAGAATCTAAGTGAAAAGGAAAAGAAATGGATTCTACTTGAAAATGACGCAAATGTCTTTTCTAACTACACTGATGAAAAAGGTAATATATCTTTTCGTCTTAAATCATGTATTGACAGCTTTGATTACAGTTTTAAAGAGATTGATCCGGAAACAGGAAAAGAAAGTGTTACAAGGTTCTCTGTAAAGGAAAAGCGTATCGTCTCTTATAATCCTAACCTTGCAAAGAAACAAAGGCTTGAAATAATGAAGATGGTTGATAAAGCTTCAAAGTTTTCTACATACAAAAATATAGCAAAAGATGAACTTGGAGATTGTGCTAAATATGTAGATATTATAACTAAAGATAGTGCAGGCAAGACAATAAAGCCTATAATAGATTTAAATAAATCTAAGATTGATGAAGACCTTAAATATGCAGGATATAATCTTTTAGTGACATCCGAGATAGATATGGAGCCTTTACAGGTATATAAAACATACCATAGCCTATGGAAGATCGAGGAATCTTTTAGACTTACAAAATCATACCTGGATGCAAGACCTGTTTATTTACAGAAAAAAGAAACAATCTATGGGCATTTTTTGATATGCTACCTTAGCTTGTTTCTTTTAAGAGTATTAGAAATCAAGTGCTTCAAGAATAAAATAAACTCTTATGACTTGATCAACTTTATGCGTGATTTTAGGGTGGTAAATAAAGGTGATAATACATATATCAATATATCAAGAGATCAGGCTATTAACGAAAAGATTAAAAAACTGGTTGGTTTTAGTAACCTTGATGCCCTCTATTTAACAAAAGCTGAAGTCGACAATTTCTTTCAAAACTGCATGCTCTTGGATAACTAGAGTACTAGGTTTTGAGAGAAACGACGGAAGTCAGGTAGTATAATAGAGACATATCAAATGAGAGGTGTTCCGATATGTCTTTTAAGCCAAATCAAAATCAGCAGATTACCCTGCATGACAGTTTTATAAACCAAACGCCAAGAACACAAAAGATGATCATGAATTCCTGGTGTAAAGATTTTGCCGATATTGTCTTTCCGGCAATTAATGAAGAACGTTTTTCTGTACTTTATAGTTGCAATAGCGCATCAAGGCCAAATACACCTGTTAATTTTACGGTTGGTAGTCTGATACTCAAAGAAAATAACGGCCTTACTGATGATGAACTTGTTGAATCTATCTGTTGTGACGTCCGCTATCAGTATGCACTTCACACCACACATTTAAAGGAACAGCCTGTCAGTGACAGGACGTTCAGCCGTTTCCGCGAACGACTTTACAACTATGAAATGGAAACAGGCCGTAACCTCCTTGAAGAGGAAATGATGCATCTGGCAGATGTATATGATAAATATATGAACCTCAATTCCAATATCAAGCGCATGGACAGTCTGATGATCGCATCCAGATGCAAACGTATGTCTCGGCTTGAAATCATATATCAAAGCACTTCCAATGCCATTCGTCTGATCCACAGACTTGGTAACGAGGAATTGATCGCTGCTGACCTTATGCATTACCTGAATGAAGATGACTACAACCGGGCCATTTACTATTGCAAGAGTGACGATGTCATGCCCCGTTTAGAGAAAGCACTTCAAGAGGCCGAAAAAGTCAAAGAACTCATGTCAGATGAATCCTAGTATGAATTTTCTGAGTATCAGCTGCTCATACCTGTTCTTGCTGAACAGAGCAAGAGCGATGTGGACGGAAAACTCTGCCCAAAAACAAAAATGAAATTACTGCATCCAGTCTTCAGAATCCATCGGATCCGGATGCAACCTATCGGAGTAAAGCGGGCAAAAATCATAAAGGCTATGTCTGTAATCTTGTTGAAACGGTTGGCGAAAATGGTGACAGCCTCATTACCATGACTGGGTATGAGCAAAACATACACAGTGACAGTGCCTTTTTCAAGGAATATCTTGAACGTCGTGCAGAAGATGCCGAACCCGAAATCATGATTACCGATGGAGCTTATGGCGGAAACCTGCAGATGCAAACCTCAAAGGAAAAACTACGCAGTTCATGTTTCGGCCACCATGGCAGAAAGAGCTCGATACATGGAAAAATTATCCACAGACAAATATATACAATTGACGAAAAAGCGGAACGCAGTAGAAGGAATTCCATCCGTACTGCGCAGACGTTTTCGTATAGATGATATACCGACATTCGGATACCTGAGGTCTAGGCAATTCGTTCTGCTCAAGATCGGGACATATAATTTTAACAAGCTGTTAAGACATAACCGACGCATAGGGGGACAGTCTGCCCAAAATCTGGCAATAGCCTAGAAAATAGTGGAAGATACCCCTGCATATAAAGCAATATCATAAATAATACAATAAATTTTCACTCGAAAATAATTTAGGAGAGGAAAGTGGGCGTATAAATATCTGCTTTTGACACCCTAACCAAAATATATCTTTAGGCTTTTTTTAATCAGCATAAAAGATCATGATAAGAAAATCTGATTTTTGCGGCCGGAATTTAATTCTAAATAATAGCGATAATATCTGAATTCTCTTTTATCTTAAATTTATTAAAATATGCCTTTTCTTTAGGAATCCATTTTTTATTATATTCCTGCAGTTTATCGGCTCCCTCCCTAATGAAAAGTCGGGTTTGCTGCCTTTCCACTGTGATATCCAAAAAGATTTTAAGATCATAGATTTTAACAAATCTTGGATGCAGAGAATAGCTTCCTTCTATCACACTGATATTTGAATACCGCTTTATACATTCTCCGGATTTTGGAAAGTCCATTATTTTACAATCAAAGGGACGGTATAAAATATTTTCCTTGAAAATCAGTTTATTAATAACCTCATTTTCAAAGCGTTCATAATCTATATTTCCTCCGATTTCAAGAAGCCTTCCCTCTGTCCTTTGATGTTTTTGAAGATAAAAATCGTCAGTATGAAAAACTGTGGCATTATATTTTTCTTCAAGTATATCTGCAAGAGTGGTTTTACCGGCTCCGCATCTTCCGTCTATACCGATAATTAAATCGGATTTTTTTAGAATCATTGTATCTATAACCGAATAAATATCTTTTATAAGCATAATCATATACCGGTATTCCTGAATTTTAATAATTTTGCTCCGGAAAGTGCAGTGATTATCAGCGGAATAAGTATTAATTGAATTATTATACCGGGTATTGCATTAACAAATGCACCCGCAAGGAATGCCGACAGGGTAAAACCTGTTCCCTTTACATTAAGTAAAACAAGCTGTGATAATCCCCATATCACCCTTCCTGCAATCATTGCGTTAATAAGTGCATAATAAATTTTATATAATCCCTTTAGAGAGGATTTAAAAAACAGATGTCCTGATACACTGCCATAGGCTGCCATTTCAAATGCCATTGATATTGCAACAGGATAGACGGGCGGCATCCCAAAAAGGAAGGAACGAAATAAAGGAAGGATAAAGCCCAGTGCAAAACCGTACTTCCGTCCGCAAATAAATCCGCACAGCAACACCGGTATATGCATCGGCAAAAGCATACTGCCAATAGCAGGTATTTGTCCGGTAAGAAATGGAAGAAAAAGCCCTATAGACAGTAGCAATGCACTTATTGACAGTTTTTGTATATTATTTTTATTCATAATTACCTCTTATAAGATTATAGCATATTAAATATATAATATTTCAAAATAAACAGATGTAATTTATAATGTGAGTATTGGGATTTTTAATTTTAATGGGTGTCCATTTTCATTATATAACTAAGAAATATCTTGTTTTACTAAGTTGGCAAATGCTTTAACGACTTCCCATTCATCTTCGTGCAATCGGATTTGATGACCTTGTTTAGCCTCGCTATATCCTTTACGCCACCCAACTTTACGGCCTGCACCTTCTCGTGCTCCACCTCTAGGCATCCTTATCACCACCCATGAATTTAGCTATAATTGTAATTGCATAGCTAACAACAAAGCCATTAATCCATGAATTCCAATCTAACCCTGTGTAAATTTTGGCGATAAACACAACAATTGCTAATACTACGTACACTTTCAATATTGTTTTCATACTTTTCACGTGTCACAACGGATATATATTGAGAGATTTCTTCTAGCAGTAAGGCTACTATCGAACCGACAATCTCCATCCATTCTTTCTTTCACATCGTCCCCCTTTCCATACTAGTAAAAAAATATTCTACCCTCTATGTTTTAATATTTCTTCCGCAGCACCCAAGATACCTAACATGGAGTGTTCAAACACAAGCCCGCCTTGCATAAAGATGGTATACGGTGGTCGTACTGGTCCGTCTGCACTTAGTTCAATGGAAGATCCTTGTACGAAAGTTCCGCCAGCCATGATGATTTTATCTTCGTAGCCAGGCATATCTCCTGGAATAGGGTGAACATGAGCATCTACAGGGCTATAGGCTTGCATGCCACGGCAGAAGTATTCCATTTCTTCTGGTCCATGTAGATTGATAGCTTGGATCAAGTCAAAGCGTGGTGCATCGACTTTTGGGAATACTTCATATCCCAATAAGGTTCCCACCGCTGCTGTATAGACAGCTCCTTTCAAGGCTTGTAATACCACATGAGGTGCTAAGAATAATCCTTGGAAGAATAGACGATATCCCGGTGCGTAGGATCCCATATGGTCACCCAATCCTGGAGCCGTTAACTGATATCCCACTTGTTCTACTAGGTCATCTCGACCTACTACGTAACCACCGGTAGGAGTAATACCGCCGCCAGCATTTTTAATGAGAGAGCCTGCCATAATATCTGCCCCTACTTCTAGAGGCTCTCTAGTTTCTGTAAATTCACCATAACAATTATCCACAAAGGTTATGGTCTCAGGGTTTACTTCTTTTATAGCTTTCACAATGATACCAATATCTTCCACAGATAAAGGTTCTCGTGTGCTATATCCTCTAGAACGTTGAATTACTACCACGCGAGTATCTTTTGTAACAGCTTGGCGAATGCCCTCTAAATCGTAGGTGTTATTCACCAAAGGAACTTCTTTATAGATGAAACCTTGCTCTGTTAAGGATCCTGGTACATGACGTGACGCACCAATGACGGATTGCATCGTATCATATGGTTGCCCTACAGCATAGACAAACACTTTTCCTTTCGCCCCGTTTCCTAAGATAGCTTGCAAGGTTGTGGCTAATGCATGGGTGCCGGACACGAAATGAGGGCGCACGATAGCACGCTCTCCTTTAAATACGTGAGCGAACACCTCGTCTAGTTTCTCACGACCCACATCATTGTAACCATAGCCACTGGTGCCATTAAAATGATAATCTGAAAGCTGGCACTCTTTAAATGCTTCCAGTACTTTTTTTGTATTATATAACGCCACAGGCTCAAATTTTTTGAACTCTTTTTCAGCTAACTCAAGAGCCTGTTGACGGATTTCTTCTACAGTCATTCTATTCCTTTCTATGTATAGAAAACTCAAAACTAGTTTTAACCAGTTCCATAGATTCCTCATAAATGCTTTCTTCACTGCGATTCGGAGTGATAGAAATCCACTGAATATACGGCATCCGTTTATACCACGTAATTTGCCGCTTTGCAAATTGTCGTGTATGTTGTTGGACTAATTCAATAGCCCGTTCTTTTGAATATTCCCCGTGAAAGTAAGGAATAATCTCTTTATACCCAATGCCTTTGAAAGCCTGTGAATCTGATTTTACACCCGATTCCAACAGCTGTTCTACTTCCTCAAATAAGCCATCTCGAACCATATACTCTACTCGAAGGTTAATCCGCTCGTATAGTTCTTCTCTAGACCGTTCTAAGCCGATTACAGGTCCATGAAAGACTAATCCTTCTTTTGATGGCGTTAATAAGGCATGTCCCTCACCAGCTAAGACACACTCGATCGCACGGTATAGGCGATGTTTATCTTGAAATGGTAAGGTAAGACCTTCTTTTTCAGCCAATTCATTAGCATAGGCTTGCAAACCTTCTAATCCAGAGGTATCAAAAATTTTATCTAATTCAAGGCGCAAACTGTCATTGCGAGGTACATCTAAAAAGTCATAGCCCTCTAGTAAGGATTGTACATACAGGCCAGTACCACCAGATAAGATAGGAATCTTACCGTCCTTGTTAACGACATCTATGACAGTGTTAGCTTGTGTATTGAACTCGGCTACACTGTACGACTCATTAGGCTCATGGGTATCGATGAAATAATGAGGCACTCTGTTCAATTCTTCAAGGGTAGGTTTGGCAGTGCCAATGGTCAACCCTTTATAGATTTGGTATGCATCCCCAGATAATACAGGGGACTGTAATGTTTCCGCCATCCGCAGGGTAAGGACTGTTTTCCCTACTGCGGTAGGACCCAAAATAGTGATTAACTGGTTCATCTTACCTCCTTTCATAGATACCATAGGCAATGGAACTATATTTACCACCCACCATTTCTATGGGGGGTATGTCTTTGAATAGACGACTGCCTTTGCGCTCTTTAATGACCAAACGTTTCGATTTTTCCAAGCCGATTTCTACAATGCCTGGACGTATCTTAGATTTTAGTAAATGACCACGCCATTGTATAAATTGAGGACTTTCATAAACCGGATTTTCAAACATAGGGTCCAAATAGATAACATCATACTGATTAGGTTTTATCTGTTTTAAATAATCCTGATAATTGCAAATAACTAATTGAATACGACGCAATGCCTCTGATACACTTGGATTCTTATGTTGAAAGTGTCGAAATCCATAATTGGTGATATACCCCAAGATAGGATGTCCTTCAATAGCCGTATGACGTGTTAACTGTGGACAACCATAGCTGATAATAGCACTATCGGCTCCTAAGCCGGCAGTACAATCTAAAACAGATGTGGCCGTTTCATAGCCGATAGCTCGCAGAAGATGGTCTGTATGTCCACGGTCGATTTCTAACAAGCGCAAATGTGCCATAGATAGATGAAATTGATGAGGTATTCCCTCTTTTGTTACAAAAGAAGGACCTTCCTTGGTCACTACTAAGGCACCCGCACAATGATGTGCATCTAATAATTCTTCCACGGACTGATGCTTACGCGGCACATAGGGCATTTGCAGGAGTTGACTTAGATCCTTAGCCTGTTCAATGAGATATGCATTTGTCTTTGAACTTGTGCTAATAAGATACATATTAACTCCGTAAAAATAATTTTCCTAATTCGTCTGGTGTAAATTTAATGATCGTAGGTCGTCCGTGAGGACACACATAGGGCTTTTCTGTGCTGAATAGGTCTTGCAGTAAAGCATCAATTTGTACCAAGTTTAGATTATGCCCCGCTTTAATGGCACCACGACAGGAAGCATAGGCCAACATTTCATGTCGTAATTGCGCTGCACTTGGACTTTGATGATCATGCATATAGGAAAATACGTATTGTAAAATCTCTGGAACTTTACTTTCAATAATATCCACAGGATGACCATCAATACGTAAGGAAGTGGGTCCTCCTTGGTCTACTTGGAATCCTAAGTCTAACAATGCATCTCTCTGTTCTTCCGCCAATGTTAATTCTTCCTCGCTAACATCCATGTACATAGGCATTAATAATTCCTGCATAGGAATGGACTCGGATGATTTGCATAGTTTGTCATACCGCACACGTTCGTGCGCTGCATGTTGGTCGATAATGTATAAATCATCGCCTTTTTTTGCCAAAATATAGCAAGAGGCTACTTGGCCCATAGGAAGTAATCCGTGATTAGCTACTGTTTTACTAGCATTAGTATTATATGAATTACCATGATCAGTATCATAGGAACTATCTATACCAAGAGCATCTCCAGTACGAGAATCACCTGCTAGACCTTGTACTGTACTTAAATATATCGATACGGATTCATTTCCAGCATGGTTTATATATGGCTCTACAGAACTTGGTACTAAATTAGGCCGTGATTCACGGATAGCTCTGAATCGATCTTTATCTTCCTGTGTATAACTTTTAGGCACAAAGTTTTCATTCACATCCAGTGATTCATTAAAGTTACTTTGTTCGTACACAATACGTTGTGGAGCTATATATCCTTTTTGACGAATTGTATCCACGAGAGCCTCTGTTTTTTCACGCATTACCGTAAATCCTTGAGAACGTCCAGTGAATACTTTATCGTAGTCGATGGCTGTAGCAATGGTTTCTTCTTGATTGGTTGTTATGTGATGCGTAGGGTTTTCTAAAGCTTGCAAAATACTGTTATACACGGCTTTAAAAACCGGTTTATCATCTGAGAATTTCACTTCACTTTTCCGTGGATGTACATTGATATCGACAGTCCCAGGAGGTACAACAATTTGTAATACCACTAAAGGATAGCCACCTTTTGGCAATAGTGCATGGTATGCTGTATCAATTGCTTTATAGATAGCTTTGTCGGAAATAACACGTTGGTTTACGATGGTCGTCTGCCATTGACGGCTACTTTTTAGTACCGTTGGCTTGCTGACCACACCTTCCACATAAATACCTTCCGCCTCATAAGCAATGGGAAATACGTCTTCACTGACTTTAAATCCATAGAGAGCGGCGATAGTATCCACCATCTTATGATTCCCTGGTGTCATGATGGTCACACGGGTATCCACAATGCATTTGAAAGCAATATGGGTGTGACTCAGTGCCAGTTTGCCAATCATATCCTGAATCTTATTCGCTTCTGTACGAGTTGATTTTAAGAACTTTCTACGAGCCGGGGTGTTATAGAATAAATCTTTCACCTCAATGGAGGTGCCCACTGATGTGCCACATGGATCGCAATCTACCATATGACCACCTTCGATATAAATCCGTGTGCCCATAGTATCCGTTTCCTGACGAGTCCGTAAGGTAAACTTAGATACAGAAGCAATGCTGGCAATCGCTTCACCACGAAAACCTAAAGAGGCAATATCGTATAAATCGTCGGCACTGCGAATTTTACTAGTAGCGTGACGCAATACGGCTAGCCGTGCATCTACTTCAGACATACCGCACCCATTGTCGGTAATGCGCATGTATTCGATGCCACCTTCTGCAATTTCTACTTCAATAGAAGTAGCCCCTGCATCGATAGCATTTTCTACTAATTCTTTGATTACAGAGGCAGGGCCTTCTACCACTTCTCCTGCTGCAATCTGATTGATTGTCGTTTCATCTAAAACATGAATGGTTGGCATTATTTGCCACCTCCTTGTTTCGCCTCTTCTTGTAAACGATATAATTCACTGATGGCCTCGATAGGCGTCATACTCATAATGTCTAATTTCAGCAATTGATCGAGGACAGGTTGCGTGAATAAATCACCGCTCCCAAATAGAGGTCCTGTAACGCTTGGTTTTTCTTTTTTCTTAGGCGCTGGTTCCGATACCACTCTTCCATCTTCTAAGTGAGCTAATATAGTGTTCGCTCTATCTAGTACAGCTTTGGGTAATCCTGCCAATTTAGCTACATGGATACCATAACTACGGTCTGCTCCACCTTTTACAATGCGGCGCAGAAATAGTACATCATTGCCTTTATCTTTAACTGCTACTGTATAATTTTTTAGCTTACTATATTGATCTTCTAGTTCGATTAACTCGTGATAGTGAGTAGCGAACAAACTTTTACAGTGAATAGTTTCACAAATGTGCTCCACCACGGCACGAGCAATACTAAGACCATCAAAGGTAGACGTACCACGGCCGATTTCATCGAGGATGACTAGACTGTTGCACGTTGCATGTTCTAGGATATAGGATACTTCTTTCATTTCCACCATGAAAGTACTTTGGCCTGTGGAAATATCATCGCTGGCACCGACGCGGGTAAAAATTCTGTCCACAGGAGCAATGGTGGCCTCTCTAGCAGGAATAAATGAGCCAATTTGCGCCATAATCATGAGCAAAGCCACTTGACGCATGTAGGTAGATTTACCTGCCATGTTAGGACCTGTGATGAGAATAAATTCTTCTTCGGAATGGTTCAACACCACATCATTAGGAATGAATAATTCTTGTTTCAGCAAGGTTTCAATCACTGGATGACGACCGTCTTTGATGGAAATCGCCCCATTTGTAACAATAGTAGGACATACATATTTATTAGTAAAGGCCACTTCCCCTAAGCTCAAAATCACGTCTAACTGTGCAATGCCACGAGCCGTTTCTTGAATCTCTTTAATATGTGCTTTAGCAATCAAACGCAAGTCTTGGTACAAAGAATATTCCAACTTTTGAATCTGTTCTTTTGCATTGAGCATTTTTATTTCAAACTCTTTTAGCTCTGGCGTAATATAGCGCTCTGCATTGGTTAAGGTTTGCTTACGAATGAAATAATCTGGCACGAGACCCACTTGCCCTTGGGACACTTCAAAATAGTATCCGAATACTTTATTGTATCCTGTTTTAAGACGAATTCCTGTAGCTTGTTTCGCCTCTTCTTCTAAGCGATGTAGCCACTCTTGACTATTGGTAGCCAAGGAGCGCAATTCATCTAATTCTGCACTGTATCCATCATGGATAACATGACCATCTTTCAACGCCAACGACGGCTGATCCACGATAGCACGTGTTAATAGGTCACATAGGTCATCATGGGTGTGAATCATACTATGACAGTCTTGAAGAATATTAGAGGTACAATGTTGTATTACCTCTTGAATCATCGGTAAGACCCGCAAAGATTCTCGCAAGGAGGCAAAATCTCTAGGAGACACACTCCCCGTTTCTACACGGCTTAGAATACGTTCAAAATCATAAACTGATGTCAGTAAAGAACGCAGTTGACTGCGCATGGTTGGATTATCAATAGATTCACCTATGCCCATTTGACGGCGCACGATGCGATGGATATCCATTAAAGGATGTTCAATCCACTGTTTCAACATGCGAGCTCCCATAGGGGTTAATGTTTTATCTAGTACATCTAGGAGCGTACCTTTTTTAGATCCATCTCGAACATTTCTTGTAATCTCCAAATGGCGCAAACAAGATGTGTCCAATATCATGCGGTCTCCCACAGATAGTTGGTGCACATAATTAATGTGAGATGTATCTGTTTTAATAATTTCTTGTAAATAGAGAATTACATAACCTAAGGCTTCTAATACATCTTCTTCTAGCAAGCCGGCGTCAGAAAAATGTTCACGACCTTTTAGACGAATACTGTCTATAGTTTCTGTAGGCGTGAACGGAGACAAGGCTATGCCTGACATTTGACGTGTCAAAAAATCTTGGATACTAGTAGGTAATTCACTACTACCAGCTAGGATAAGCTCTTTTGGTTGGTACATAGTGAAAGCATCAAATAAAGAACTTTCACTAGAACTATCCATACGCTCCCAAATCACTTCACCAGTAGTGATATCTGTGAACAACACAATGCGCTGCCCCCCTGTTTCATAGGTCAAGGCTAAAAAGTTATTTTCTCCATCTTTCGTACCATTTTCACTGAGTACTGTGCCTGGTGTGATGACACGGATGACATCACGCTTTACAATGCCTTTTGCTTCTTTAGGATCTTCCACTTGTTCACAGATGGCTACCTTGTAGCCTTTACTGATGAGTTTTTCAATATAGGATTCTGCAGAATGGAAAGGAACGCCACACATAGGAGCTTTATCTTCTTCACCCGCATTGCGACCTGTTAAGGTGATATTCAATTCTCGTGATGCGGTGATAGCATCGTCGTAAAAAAGCTCGTAAAAGTCACCTAACCGAAAAAATAATAGTTCCTTCTCATAGCGAGCTTTAATACTAAAATACTGCTCCATCATAGGCGTTTGTTTCTTGCCCATCCTGCTAACTCCTTTCTATAGTACAGTGCCGTATAATACCCACGTTTGTCCTTTATCGATACGTACATCGATAGTATCCCCAATTTTTAAGGTCTCTTGTTTAGGGAATAGGACCATTTTATTGCCCGATGTACGTCCAAACCACATGTTTTCATCAGTACGGCTCGGTCCTTCTACGATGATATCGTACACCTTGCCTTCCATGGCCTGATTCAACTCGAGAGAAATCTCATTTTGCACATCCATCAAGGCTTGTAAACGAACACGTTTCACTTCCTCAGGCACTTGCTCTTCAAATTCCGCTGCTGGTGTACCGGAGCGTTTGGAATAGATGAAAGTAAATGCCATATCATAGCGTACATCTTTCAATAATTGTAATGTTTGTTGGAAATCTTCCTCTGTTTCTCCAGGGAAACCCACAATAATATCTGTAGTGATAGTAACTCCATCGATTTTTTCACGGCAATATTGTAACAAATCTTTATATTGTTCCACAGAATAATGACGATTCATTCGTTTCAAAATATTATCAGATCCAGACTGCACTGGTAAATGCAATTGTGTCACAATATTAGAAGAACGACCTAAGGCATCTACCATTCCTTTTGTCATATCTTGGGGATGGCTTGTCATATAGCGAATACGCTCGATACCTGGAATGCCATCTAAGGCATCTACTAAAGTACCAAAGTCTGTACCATCTTTAAAATCCAAACCATAGGAGTTTACGTTTTGTCCCAACAAAGTGATTTCTTTAAAGCCCTTTTCACCTAGTTCACGCACATCCTTCACAATGGACTCTACAGGACGGCTAATTTCACGGCCCCGCACATGGGGGACGATACAGTATGTACAGAACTTATTACAACCATTCATAATTGGTACCCACGCAAAGAAAGTACCATTTGGTTTCGCCGCCAGTTCTGGTAATACAGTGTTATCCATTTCTACATTGACTTGGCGTTTTTTCGTACGTTGCACTTCTTTTACCATTTCATTGATATGTTGGATATTATGCGTACCCAATACAATATCAATATGAGGTGCTCGTTTGAACATATCCGCTTGGTTCTTTTGTGCCATACAGCCAGTGATGGCAATGATTAAGTTTTTATTCTTTTCTTTCAAATGCTTTAACTCGCCAATACGGCCATAAATTTTATTTTCCGCTGTTTCACGAACGCAACAAGTATTTAAAATAATCAAATCCGAAGAATCTACATCTTCTGTAGGTACATATCCAACAGACTCTAATTGATGTGCCAATCGTTCTGAATCACTTTCATTCATTTGGCAACCATATGTATAAATATAGTATGACTTCATATTACTCCTTATGCTTGTATTTTACTTTTGATGGCTCAATGGTGCCACCTACCTTAATGGCAAGCCTTTCGATAGACATGCCTGTAATATATTCAATTTCTTGACGTATCGTTTTTTGCAAGGTATCCATGATTTCCTTTACCACGAATCCTAGCATAACGGTAACGTCAATTTGTAAGATTAAACCATTAGTGACTTCTTTACTTTTCTTAATGTCCATACTGCGTACATCTGTCACACCTGGAGATTTTTCAATGCTATTCCTGATGAGTGCTTGAATCACTGCATCTTCAAAAACTAGTTTTCCATAATAGCTAAAAGCTGGACGGATAACAGATTTTTCCCATCCTTCATCTTGTTTCGAAGATAATCTAGTTCTTCGCCAGAAAGATTTAATAGGGTCGATTAAAAAGCCTTTAAAATGAGGCTTCAATTCAACAGTTGGAACAGGAATAATATGCTTTCCTTCCTTTAATCTAGCGTGTTGTGCTTTTTCAATATCTTTTGGGGTGGCTACATCTTCAATATAGATATAATAGGACGGCCCAGGGATGCCGAGGGCTTTCGTGATTTTTCCAATCATATTTTCCGACGTACCTAATATCATAAGGCGTTCTGGTTGAATTTCATCTAGCGCTTTTCTTACGCTTTCTACCTGTCTTTTATCCTGAAAGATAGCACGTCGAACTGCTTTAATGCGATTTTCTTCTTTTTTTGCAGAAAAACCACCTACAATACGATTATTATGAATTAAAATTCCATCATCAATGATACAAGATGCATGATGTTCATGTGCCACCACCAATGCTCTATGACTTTTACCTGTTCCGCTAGGGCCAATAAATGCGATCACATCCATATTACACCTCTATGCTCCTTGTAAGGCTTTCATAAAATTAGCTACCCACTCATGTTGTATTTCGTATTCTCCAAGACCGATACTTTCAGGGAAACGATCTTGAATACCATGAAAGTCGGATCCACCAGATATTAACAATCCACGAGTCTCTGCAATCTTTCGATATTTAGTACTATCCTTGGTGGAATGACTAGAATGATAGACCTCTACGCCATCAAAAGGAAGTGCTAGTAATTCATGCACATAGGTGTCATTTTCCACTAATTTAGGATGGGCTAACACAGCGATACCTCCCGCACGATGAATCAAATCGATAGCCTGTTGTGGGGCATACTTTTCCTTCGGCACAAAGCAAGGACCATTGGGGTTTAACATAGTATCAAAGGCTTCCCCTACGGTTTTCACATAGCCGTGAGCAATGAGTAATTGCGCAATATGAGGGCGCCCAAAGGACACTGCATCAGTGAATGTATTTACTAATTCCTCGTAGGAAATATCATAACCTGCCTCAGCACATTTATCCACCATTTTATGGATTCTAGAACGACGCACTTCTTTAAAGTGAGAAATATAATCCTGTAGTTCTGGATGGTCTAAGGAAAATTGATATCCCAATACGTGCACTTCTTTCTCATTGTAATAGGTACTAAACTCACAGCCATGATAGATTTGAATCCCTGTTCTATCCTCATTTGTTAATTGACCGTAGGCACCAACTTCATCATGATCTGTAATAGATATCGCTTGTATTTGTTTCTCTTTTGCTAATGCCACTAAATCCCTTGGCATATACGTACCGTCTGATACATTTGTATGCATGTGGAAATCGACTAACATAGACCCTCCTTTCCTAACGATTTTGTTCTTTCATACGGCGTTGAATATCTCGTTTTGCATCTCGCTCCGCCATATCTTGTCGTTTATCGTAATTTTTCTTACCCGTCACAAGGCCAATGGTAACTTTTACATACCCATGACTATAGTGAAAGTTCAAGGGGATCAAAGAGTAACCTTTTTCTTTTACTTGCCCTAATAATTTATGAATCTCCCGTTTATGCATAAGCAATTTACGTGTCCGTTCTGGCTCATGATTAAATTGATTGCCTTGCTCGTATTTACTGATATGTACTTGGTATAAGAAAAGTTCACCATGTTCAATACGGCAAAAACTATCTTTTAAATTGATGCGACCAGCTCGAATGGATTTCACTTCCGTTCCCGTAAGGGCAATCCCTGCTTCATAGGTTTCATGAATGTGAAAGTCATGCCTAGCTTTGCGATTATCTACAATTAATGCATTGTTATCTTTCGCCATTACCGTTTCCTCTGTTTCTTTCCTTTTTTATGATTACTTTTTTTGTGTATCGTTTCATAAAACGCTGTTTTCTTTTTTGAATCCAACTTGCGTAGCATTTGCTCTACCGCTTTCGTGGTACCTGTCGTTTCTATTATATCATGAGTTTGTCTATCTCGACTTTTTCGTTTCTCTTCTTTTTGCTTCTTATAGGATTTTCTATTTCCCCGTTTTGGTTTTGAAAGTGATTCTTCACGACCTTGTCCTCGCCGTAAGTATCTATCGATGTATTCGACTTCACCAATGACAAAATCGATTTGCCGAAGCTCTGTATCAGCTTTAATCAATGTTACTGTCACCGATGTACCTAAGTGATATTCCTTTCCACTTCGTCTACCATAGGCCATATAATGTGGTTCGTCAAAGACATAATGGTCATCATCCATCAAATTATACGGTACTAAACCATCTACCCCATTATTAAGTTCAATAAATAAACCAAAGGCAGTAATTGAACTTACATGTCCCTCGAAACTTTCACCAACATATTGCGCCATATACTGAACCTTTTTCATATCCAAAGTTTCCCGTTCTGCTTCTGTAGCGATTTGTTCACGCTCTGAGCAATGACTGGCACTATGTGTTAAATAGGACTCATCAGCAATCGGCGAGAGTCGTTTTGGTTTGCCTTCTAGGACATAGCGCAATAGTCGATGAATCATCAAATCTGGATAGCGACGGATAGGTGATGTAAAATGGGTGTACGTAGAAGATGCCAGACCAAAGTGTCCCATATTATCAGAACTATATTTTGCTTGTTGCATAGAACGAAGGACCATGATTTGTACCACAGGTTCAATCTCTGTACCAGCCACAGATTGTAATAACTCTTCAATATGTTTAGGCTCAACCTTGGTCGGTAGTTTTACAGGATACCCTGCATGGTGTAATACTGTAATAAGTTGTTCTAACTTCGTATCTTTTGGTTCTTCATGAATACGATACACAGAAGTATCTAACCGTTCACTAAGAAATGTAGCTACGGTTTCATTGGCTAATAACATACATTGTTCGATTAATTTTTCTGCAATGGTTCTATCTTTTCGTACGATTCGTTGTGGTGTTCCCATACCATCTAAGAGAACCTTATATTCTGGAAACTCAAAACTTATGGCCCCTGCTTGTTGACGCATCTTCATTAATTGGTATGCCAATGTTTCTAGGATTTTCACCATTGCCATAAGTGGTACCAAATCATCAGGAATGATATTCTCTTCTAAGGCTAAGTAGATTTCCTTATAGCTACAACGACGAGTGATATGAATAATGGATGGCTTTATGGAATATCGCAACACTTTACCTTGAGGACTTACTTCCATAATACAGGACATGGCATAGCGATCTTCCTTGGCTTGTAAGGAACAAATACCGTTTGATAGTTCCACTGGTAACATAGGGATCACACGATCCACCAAATACACACTAGTGCCACGGCGGTATGCCTCTTGGTCAATGATTGATCCAGCTGGCACGTAATGGCTGACGTCTGCAATATGAACCCCCAATTCAATATTGCCATTATCCAATACTTTCGCATGCACAGCATCATCTAAATCTTTCGCATCTTCTCCATCGATGGTGATCATTTCTTGGTGTCGCAAATCTAAGCGGTCTGCTTCATCAGTAACTGTGAAAGAAATCTTCCGGGCCTCTTCTTGCACGTCTTTTGGAAACTCTTTTGGCAAATTAAAGGTAGCCATCACTGACAAGACATCTAAATCTGGGGTAGAACTATCCCCTACAATTTCTACAATTTTTCCTTCTGCTTTACGATTTTCTTCTGGCCAAGCAGTTAATTCTACCACTACGGTAGCACCACTTCTAGCATCTAAAGTAGCTTCTAAAGGAATATAAATATCCTCACCTAATCGTTCATTATGAGGTGTAACAAATCCACTTATTTTTAGACGCTCAAAAACACCTACTACACGATTCGTATTTCGAGTCATAATACGATGGATAATACCTTCAGCTTTTCGCTCACTAGTTCCTTTCCGTTTGATTATATATTCTACTTCATCATCATGCATGGCTGTGCCTGAGCAACCATTGGGAATGAATATATCTGGTAAGTTTCCCTCTGTAGGTATAACAAATCCAAACCCTTTTTTACTAGCTTTATAGATACCTAGTAATTTCCTATTTTCTGTTTTTTGATAGGTTGCATATTCACCATCTTTAATGCAAATAGAGCCTGCAGTTTCTAAATCATGTAAAATAGAAAAATATGCTTTAATTTCCTCATCTTTATAGCCCAAAATGAAAGGAACATCTTCTATATGATAAGATTCAGGCCATATATCTCTAAAAAATTGTAAGATTTCGTCTCTCATAGTACCTCAATATATCTATAAAAAAAACCTACCATAGGGTAGGGTTTTTTGTGTATTAATAAGAACTTAACACTAAATCTAATGCTAAGCTAACCAAAATGAATAGTGTCGCTAACACAACTGTACACCGTGATAAGAATCCATCTACACCACGTTCTTTCCCACCGAATACGGAATCAGCTGCGCCAGAAACAGCACCACCCATACCTGCACTTTTACCGGTCTGTGCTACTACTACCACAATTAAAAGAATAGAAATAATAATTTCAACAACCATTAGAAAATCTCTCATGAATCTCTTCCTTTCTGTATTAACGGTTATGCCCGAAGTAAACTTCCATTTTTTTCTTTACTCGTTGCAATGCATTATCAATAGATTTTATAGAACGATGATGTTCTTCTGCCATTTCTTGGTAGGATTTGGCATCCATATATCCACGTAATACATCCCATTCTAGAGGGCTCAGAACAGCCTCCATCACTTCTTTAATAAGAGCGTATTGCTCTCTATTAATAACTACTTCCTCTGGGTCTAAATTTTTTTCTGTTTCCAGTACTTCTATTAAAGTTCGCTCTGAATCATCATAGGCTGGTTTATTTAAAGAGATATAGGAATTCAAAGGAATGTGCTTTTGACGACTAGCCCCTTTGATAGCAGAAATGATTTGTCTTGTAATACATAATTCAGCAAATGATTTAAAACTGACCTCACGGTCTCGATTATAGTCTCTTGTTGCTTTATACAAACCAATCATACCTTCTTGAATAATATCTTCTTTATCAGCACCCATTAAAAAATAGGACCTAGCTTTAGAGCGTACAAAATTTTTATATCGTTGAACAATATAATCAGTAGCAAAATGATTGTTTTCACGTTGATAGATATCAACAATCTCTTCATCAGATAATGATGAAAACCTTTCAAACTCAGCTACTGTTTCTGTTTCATATGACATAGGATTCCTCCTGTGACTCTGTACTAGGAATGATATTTAATAGTATACACTATCTTTAAAAAAAAGTACATATTACATTTGACTTTCACAAGATATATCTATATAATTATAAGACAATAATTACATATGGGGACGTAAAGGTTTCGACAGGTATGGATGTATCTTAGAAAGCGAGCTGGTGTCTCACTTGACCATAAAACAGTGAAACTTAAATTAAACGCAGAAGAAAATTTTGCATTAGCTGCATAAGCTACGTCACACCTTCTCTCGCCCGTGGAGAGGGATGTGGCGTCAAACTACGGGCTAGCTAGTTCTATCCGCTCAATTAGAGCTAGTTAAATCTCATGAGCTAGAATAGCTTAGGTTGTTGATGTCCAAACACTATTCGAAGTTTAAAACATCAACTGCGCTCGGAGAGGTCTAGGGGGCAACATGTTTGGACAGGGGTTCGACTCCCCTCGTCTCCACCACAATACCAAATGAAATAACCGCTTATTCATAAGTGTTCGTAAGTGTTCACGAATACGATGAATAAGCGGTTTTTTGTAATTAAAACGACTCATCAAGGTATCCTCGATGAGTCGTTCTCTCTAATTCTATGCAGTTCAATGTGTGCAATTAAATGCTATATCCATCTTTCAACAGACGAAGTAATCCTTGTACAGAGGTACTTACCTCATCAATTTTAAGAGTGCTTGTAGAACCATCTTTACGAATACGTAATTCTACTTCGCCAGATTCGATAGTATTTTTACTTACCGTGATGCGTACAGGATAGCCAATCAAATCTGCGTCTTTAAATTTAACACCTGCACGGTCCTTACGATCATCCAATAGTACATCAACACCAGCTTGTTTCATCTCTTTATACAAGCGTTCGCTCACTTCCATCAAAGCATCATCTTTCGCATTAATTGGAACAATAACAACCTCGAATGGAGCAATTGCTACTGGCCAGATGATACCATTTTCATCATAGCTTTGTTCAATAGCAGCCGCCAATGTACGTCCTACACCGATACCATAGCAACCCATTTGGAATGGAGTTGGACGGCCACCTTGGTTCAATACTGTGGCATTCATTGATTCAGAGTATTTCGTACCCAATTTAAATACTTGACCTACTTCGATACCTTTATCGATGCGAAGTTGACCACTGCATTTAGGGCATGGATCATCGAGAGTAATCAAACGAATTGGTGCCACAATGATATCATCTACATTGAAATCACGGTTAGGATTGATATTGATATAATGCGCATCTGCTGTATTAGCACCACCACATACATTATGTAAGTTCATCACTGTTTCATCCACTACAATGGCAAACTCTTCAGATTGTGAAAGTCCCACTGGGCTAATAAATCCAGCTGTTAATCCTACACGTGCTAAATCTTCTGGGGTTGCCATTTCTGGTTCAATACCGCCTTCTACAGCACGTTGTACAGCGATTTCATTCACTTCATGGTCACCACGAACAATGGCAAGAATAACTTTACCTTCAATGTTGTAGACTACTGCTTTAATTGTTTTTTCCAATGGCAATTGTAACATATCGGCTACCGCTTGAATTGATTTAGCATCTGGTGTAGATACTGTTTTCAATGCCTTAGCTTCTTCTGTATCCACTTCCAATGCTTTTGGTTGGCCAATTTCAATGTTTGCAGCATAATCACATTTTGTGCAGTGGATAACATCTGCCTCACCAGATTCCGCCAAAGCCATGAACTCAAAGCTACCGGAACCACCAATGGCACCATTATCTGCTTCTACTGCTTTACATGTTAAGCCACAACGTTTGAAAATTTTACTATATGCCTCATACATATCCCAAAAAGACTTGCTCATACCTTCTTCATCGATGTCAAAGGAATAGGCATCTTTCATGATGAACTCACGGCTACGCATCAGTCCATAGCGTGGACGACGTTCATCGCGATATTTATTTTGAATTTGATATAAACTTAACGGTAATTGACGATAGGAATTGACTTCTCCACGCACTAGATTAGTTACCATTTCTTCATGAGTTGGTCCTAAGCAATATTCACGGCCATGACGATCAGAAATACGCATCATTTCTGCGCCATACGCAGCCCAACGACCAGATTCTTCCCATAGTTCACTAGGTTGTAAGATCGGCATCATGATTTCTTGGCTATTGATAGCTTCCATTTCTTCACGAATAATTTCATTAATTTTATGAATACTACGCCAAGCCAATGGTAAATAAGTATATAATCCACCTGCTACTTTACGAACAAAACCTGCACGCAACATTAACTGTTGGCTGATTACATCAGCATCGGAAGGCATTTCACGTAATGTCGGTGCATATAAGCGACTTGCTAACATAACATACTCCTTTATATTCTATATGATTCATACTCTTAATTATCTTCTAACATTAAAAGATAGTGATCGATTTCAGCAAATAAGGTATCTACCAACTCTTGTTCTGGTACAGTTTTTAATACTTTTCCTTTACGGAAAATAATACCTTGTCCTTTACCTCCTGCAATACCAAAATCAGCTTCTCGTGCTTCTCCAGGTCCATTTACTACACATCCCATAACAGCTACACGGATTGGGGCTTTTATAGCCTTCAAACGTTCTTCAACAATGTCTGCCATATTGAATAAATTGACTTGACATCTGCCACAGGTAGGACAAGAAATCATAGTCGCTCCAAAGGTACGAAGTTCCAAAGAACTTAAAATAGTTTTTGCTACTTCTACCTCATGGATTGGATCGCCCGTTAAGGACACACGAATGGTATCACCGATACCATCTGCTAAGAGTGTTCCAATACCGATAGCCGATTTAATCGTTCCTTGTTTGATAGTGCCTGCTTCCGTTACACCTAAATGCAATGGATATGGTATTTTACTAGATAATTTGCGGTATGCTTCAATCATTAAAGGTACATCTGTAGCTTTAATAGAAACTTTTATTTGGTCATATTCTAAAGATTCTAAAATACGAATATGTTCTAAGGCAGTATCCACCATACCATCCGCTGTAGGATGTCCACCATGGGCATCTAATACATGCTGTGGTAAAGAACCAGCATTGACACCTATACGAATAGGAATCAATTTTGGTTTCGCTTTTTCCACAACTTTTATCACATTATCGATACTACCTATATTTCCTGGATTAATGCGAAGCCCATCAATCCCACTGTCAATAGCTTGCAGTGCTAACCGATAGTCAAAATGGATATCCGCAATTAATGGAATCATCGCACGCTCTTTGATATCTTTAATTGCTTTTGCTGCAGCCATATCAGGAACAGCTAAACGAACCAATTCACAACCAGCAGTAGCTAGGCGATTGATTTCCTCAATAGATTGTTCTACTTTCACAGGATTTGTAGTAATCATAGATTGGATACTGACAGGTGCGTTATCACCAATATGGACGGTACCCACTTGAATACCTTTTGTCGGTTTACGTTCTATCATAGGATACCTCTAAAATAATCGTAGAATATCTTGGAATGTAGAATATACAAACACTAATAATAATAGGCCTACACCAGTCATTTGGATGTATTGTAATGCCTTCTCTGGTAGTTTACGGCCTGTAATTCCTTCTAGAATTAATAACACCAAGTGGCCACCATCTAGGACGGGAATTGGCAATAGGTTGATAACTCCAAGGTTTAAGCTCAATAATGCAGTAAATAGTAGCAAACTGATAAAACCATGTTGTGCTACTTGCCCTGCCATTTGTGCTACACCGATAGGACCCGCTACATCGCCTTTACTATGTCCTGTTACAATATTCCACAATCCTTGTACCATATCAGTAAGGGTAGATCCAGTGTGGGATACAGCATGCACCGCAGATTCGCCAATACTATACTCTTTTACTTCCAATACTGGATTGATTCCGATAACGGCTCTATCACCAGATTCACGAGGAATCACTGTCGTAGATATAGTCTCACCATTTCTATCTAAGGTAACTGATACTACATGATTGCTATGACCTTTTAAAGACTCTGTAATATCTTTCCATTCTTTAATGGATTGACCATTAATGGATACAATTTTGTCTCCTTTTTGGATACCAGCGGTAGCCGCTGGATTTCCTGCTAATATATCTCCAATAATCGGTTCCTGAGATGGTATTGTGGTTCCATGGAACGCAAATACAAAAAAGTATATCACAATAGCCAATAAAAAGTTAAATGTAGCACCTGCAGCGATAACGATAAATCGTTGCCATACAGGTTTACTATTAAAACCACGTTCGCCAGCATCTTCCGATGGATCCATACCAGCAATTTTGTTGAATCCACCTAGTGGTAATAAACGCAAGGAGTATAGTGTTTCTCCTTTTTGCTTTTGAACGACATTAGGGCCAATACCGATAGCAAATTCATCAACACGCATGCCACAGGCTTTCGCAGTTAGAAAGTGCCCCAATTCGTGAATCATAACTATAACGCCGAATACGAAGACAGCTCCTAAAATTGTAATTAACATGCACTTCTCCTTTGTATTTCTTTGGTAGCTTCTTGTCTAGCCCAGGCATCCATAGCAAGTACTTCTTCTATGGATGTAGGTACGCCATTTATCATGCGTTCAAGAACGGTAGAAACTACTTCATATATATGTCCATAGGTAATTCGTTCATGCAGTAAGGCATACACAGCCATTTCATTGGCTGCATTAAATACAGCAGGTGCATAACCGCCTTCTTTTCCCACTGTGAAAGCTAGTCGTAAGGCAGGAAAATCATCCCACCGAGGTGCCATAAACTGAAGATCTAATCCCTTGGTAAAATCTAAATGTTCCATTTGTAATGGATATCGTTTCGGATAGGTCATCGCATATTGGATAGGCTCACGCATATCTGGATTCCCTAATTGTGCCAAAATAGCACCATCTTTCATTTGAATCATAGAGTGTACAATACTTTGCGGATGTACCACTACATCAATATGATTGTAATCAAAGTCAAAAAGCCAATGGGCTTCAATAACCTCTAGGCCTTTATTAAATAAAGTGGCGGAATCAATAGTAATTTTATTTCCCATATTCCATGTTGGGTGCGCTAAACAATCTTTTGCTGTTGCCCCATATAAATCGTTTGACTTCCAGTGACGTAAGGCACCACCTGAAGCTGTGATGATTAATTTTTCTACGTTACTTCTATCTTGCCCTTCCAAACATTGAAAGATAGCACTATGTTCACTATCAATTGGTAAAATTGAAACACCATTGTCTTGGGCAGCTTTTGTAATTAAAGATCCACAAGCCACTAAAGTTTCTTTATTAGCAAGGCCAATCGTTTTTTGTGCACGAATCGCAGCCATGGTAGGTTCAATGCCTGCAGCACCAACTACGGCAGTGACAACCATCGTAGCTTCAGGCAAGGTTGCCGCTACTGATAAGGCTTCTTTACCACCAATAATTTCTGTGGGTCCATCATAGCGTTCTCTTAATTGTATATATGCCTTTTCATCTACAACACCCGCCATAATTGGCTTAAATTCGGTAATTTGTTGCTCTAGTAAATCAATATTTCTATGTGTTACTAACGCTACTGCCTGGAATTGATCTGAATGTTGACGAATCACATCTAAAGTTTGTGTTCCTATAGACCCCGTGGAGCCTAAGATACTTATAGCTTTCATAAAGGTCTCCCTACAATTAAATCATTACAGCATAAGAATGTATGCCAACACTAATGGTGCAGCAAATAATAGACTATCAAAACGATCTAATACGCCACCGTGGCCAGGTAATAATGTGCCAGAATCTTTTTTATTTGCCTCACGTTTTAATTTTGATTCAAATAAATCTCCTAGCGGTGCTAATATCCCAACAATGACACCTATACCAACGCCAAAATTCAGCGGTAATCCTAAGGAAAGAGATCCAATCCACCCTGTTAAAATACAGCCGATGAAACCACCAATAAAACCTTCCAATGTTTTATTAGGACTAATAGTTGGTACAATGTTTCGTTTTCCAAAAGAACGGCCTACAAAATAAGCAAATGTATCACTAGCCCAAATAGCTATCAACACAAGCCAAATGACAGCCGTACCAAAGCCTTCTTGACCAGCATAATACGTTGTATTTTCATAGATACTATTATCACGCAACACCATCAATGCGATAAACCCACTGGTAACATACAACAAACTACTAATCGTAGATTGCACTGTTGAAAGAGTTCTTTTCCCGTTACAGAAGGTGTATTCAATGACCATAGCTAACATCACCAAAATTCCTAAGAATAAAGCTAATGGGTAGCTACCAAATAGTAAGGAACCGCATACAAGGGCAATATAAATTAGACCCCACAGTGGTAATAGACGCCGTTTCATATGACGAAATAAGCTAACACATTCTACCCAACCGATGACAGCTAACACGGACATCACAAGATTAAAAAACAGGCCCCCATAGGTGATGGCAACCGCCAGCAAGACAACGCCAATCAAAGCTGTGATGAGACGGGTTTTTAACATATTATTTCTCCTCTTTTAAACCACCAAATCTACGCTCACGTTGTTGGTATGCCAAGATGGCTTCTTCCAACACTTGCGGTGTAAAATCTGGCCAATGCAAAGGGGTAAACCAGAACTCTGCATAAGCAATTTGCCATAACAAGAAATTACTAATTCGTGCATCATTACTTGGTCGAATCAGTAAATCCACACGGTCAAATTCTTTTGTATCTAAGTAGGAAGAAATCAATGTTTCTGTAATATCTTCCTCAGTGATAGCACCCTTTGCCACATCTTGGACAATCCGTTTTGTAGCTCTTGTGAGTTCATCACGTCCCCCATAATTAATTGCTAATTGCAGTGTGATTCCCTTATTATCTTTTGTTAATTCCTCAGATTCTTTGATGATTCCTTGTAACTCTTCAGATAACTTGGTTATATCTCCCACAAAACGAATGCGCACACCTTCCGCATGCATACGTTTTACATTTGAAAGTAAATACTCTTTAATAAGACCCATTAACAGGCTGACTTCTTCTTCTGGTCGTTTCCAGTTTTCAGTGGAAAAACCATAGACAGTCAATGCTTTCACACCAAATCCTTGGGCTGCTTTCACAATATCCTTTAATACTTCCGCACCTGCGCGATGACCCATACTCCGTGGCATGCCTTTACGCTTTGCCCATCTACCGTTACCGTCCATGATAATGGCAATATGTTCTGGAATATTCGTTGGATCTATAGTCGGTCTCTCTTGATGTTTACTTTTCTTCCATAAGTTTTTTAGCATACTGTACCTCATTCGACTGCGCCACATGACTGGCTACCATAGGATGAAAGAGAACTATCTCCCATGCGCCTTCTTTTACTATGACACGGCCTACATAACATTCTTCGGAAGAAATGGAAAAGAACCGATTATAGTTCTTTTCTATTTTTGTAGTAAAAGGGATAGAGGCAGCCTGCAAAAGAGACTGTGCAAGCTGCCATGGAAATCCCAAAATAGATGTATGTTCCATTAGACAGACATAACATCCTTTTCTTTTATATCGCGAAGTTCATCAATTAATTTAATTTTTTTGTCAGTCAATTTTTGAACTTGTTCTTGTCCATCTTTTGACACATCTTCAGTAATTGTTTTCGCTTTTTCTTCTTTTTTGATTGCATCATTAGCATCACGACGAATGTTACGGACTGCAACTTTAGCATCTTCTGCTTTTTTGCTTACTACTTTTACTAATTCTTTACGACGTTCTTCTGTCAATTGAGGGATAGCCAAACGAATAGCCTCACCATCATTATTAGGGTTTAATCCTAAATCAGATGTTAAAATAGCTTTTTCAATAGCACCAATCATAGTTTTATCCCATGGAGCGATTAAAATCATGCGAGGATCTGGAGCAGATACGTTTGCCACTTGATTAACAGGTGTTGGGGCACCATAGTAATCTACCATAACGGAATCCAACAAAGATGTATGCGCACGACCTGTGCGAACATTAGCAAATTCATGTTTTAAGGATTCAATTGTTTTATCCATGCGCGCTTCTTCGCGGCTAATAATTTCTTTAATTTCCATAGTGTTCACCTTTTATTTTACGATAGTACCGATGGCTTCTCCCTTAGCAGCACGTGTGATGTTACCAGGAATATCCATGCTAAATACAACGATAGGAATATGATTATCTTTACATAATGTAGTTGATGTAGCATCCATTACTTTCAATTCTTTGCTGATTACATCCATGTATGTTAATTCATCGAATTTTACAGCATTTGGATTTGTTTTAGGGTCGGAATCGTATACGCCATCAGCAAATTTTTTCGCCATTAAAATAGCATCTGCTTCGATTTCAGCAGCACGCAAAGCAGCTGTTGTATCTGTAGAGAAGTATGGATTACCCGTACCTGCTGCAAAGATAACAATACGACCTTTTTCTAAGTGACGAATAGCACGACGACGAATGTATGGTTCTGCTACTTCTTGCATTTCAATCGCTGTTTGAACACGAGTTGCTACGCCTGCATTTTCAAGAGCATCTTGTAATGCAATAGCATTCATCACTGTTGCAATCATACCCATATAATCAGCAGATGCACGATCCATACCTTTAGCACTACCGGATAGACCACGCCAAATATTTCCACCACCTACAACGATAGCAATTTCAATACCACTTTCTTTGGAAAGTGATGCAATCTCTTGTGCCAATGGTTCTACCACTTGTGGGTTAATGCCAAATCCTTGATCACCTGCTAAGGCTTCACCGCTAAGTTTTAATACGATACGTTTAAATTTACGTTCACTCATGTCCTTCTCCTTATGACGTTTCTAACAAATAATTCAAAAATAAGAGAACACTTGCGGTGTTCTCTTATCTCCGTACTTATTTACCTACAGTAGCCATAACTTCTGCAACGAAATCGTCTTGTTTCTTTTCGATACCTTCGCCTAAAGCATAGCGAACATAACGACGTACGTTAATGTTTTCACCGATTTTAGCGATTGCTTCATTGATCATAGCTTGTACAGTTTTTTCACCGTCTTTAATGAAAACTTGTTCTAATAGGCAGTTTTCTTTATAGAATTTTTCAACGCGGCCAGCTACCATTTTTTCAAGAACTGCTTCTGGTTTTGGTTTACGGCCAGCTTTAACGTCTTCTTCAGCTTCTACTTTAGCTTGTTCCATCAATACAGCTTTTTCGTGTTCGATTATATTAGCTGGAACATCTTCACGTTTTAAGTATGTTGGGTTAGCTGCTGCAATTTGCATTGCTACATCTTTACAAAGAGCTTGGAAATCATCAGTTTTAGCAACGAAGTCTGTTTCACAGTTTACTTCTACTAGTACGCCGATACGTCCACCACCATGAATGTAAGATGCTACTACACCTTCAGCTGCAATACGACCAGCTTTTTTAGCTGCCGCTGCTAAGCCTTTTTCACGAAGGAAGTCAACTGCTTTTTGGATATCGCCATCAACTTCTACCAATGCTTTTTTAGCATCCATCATACCTGCGCCAGTCATGTCGCGTAATTCTTTTACTAAAGCTGCTGTAATTTGAGCCATGATTTTTCCTCCTATAAATAATTAAGGTAAGACCTTAGCCTTACCTTAATTTTACATCGTTATTACTTATTTATCAATTAAGACTATGTCTGTATATATTGTTAAATAATCTTACAGATTCTTAAGCTTCTTCGGAAGCAGTTTCTGTACCGAAAGCGTCTTGTTCACCTTGACGACCTTCTAAAATAGCGTCAGCCATTTTACCAGCTAATAATTTAACTGCGCGAATAGCGTCATCATTTGCTGGGATAGGGAAATCAACTTCGTCTGGATCACAGTTAGTGTCCACAGTAGCTACTACAGGAATACCTAATTTTTTAGCTTCTGCGATAGCGATTTTTTCTTTTTTAGGGTCAATTACGAAAAGTGCGCCTGGCATTTCTGGCATATCTTTGATGCCGCCAAGATATTTTTCCAATTTTTCCCATTCATGACGAAGACGAATTACTTCTTTTTTTGGAAGAACTTCGAATGTTCCATCTTCAGCCATTTTTTCTAATTGTTTTAAGCGTTTAATACGAGCTTCGATAGTTTTGAAGTTAGTCAACATACCGCCTAACCAACGTTCGTTAACGAAGTACATATTAGCACGAAGAGCTTCTTCTTTTACAGCTTCTTGAGCTTGTTTTTTAGTACCTACGAAAAGGATTGTTTTGCCTTCTTGAGCTACTTCACGTAAGAAATCATACGCTTCTTCTACTTTTTTTACAGTTTTTTGAAGGTCAATGATATAAATACCATTACGTTCAGTGAAGATGAATTTAGCCATTTTAGGATTCCATCTTCTTGTTTGATGTCCAAAGTGAACACCAGCTTCTAATAATTGTTTAAGTGATACTACTGCCATGTTGGCACCTCCTGTTAAAAAACCTCCGCAACCCTCATCCCTCAGCAAACGCGAAATTGCGCACAGAACTGATAGTCTAGTTGCGTGTGTATTCATACTTGGTTAGTATAGCACAAACTGTTGGGTGAAAGCAAGGGGTACCTTGCTTTATATCAATATGTTCGTATATTAGTTGATTATATACAAAAATACTGCGATAACATACGATTAGTAATCCCAGCCGAATAGGTGGAACACTCTATCTTTAATACGCTCTTGTTCTGATTCAGGTGTATAAGTAACGCTAAAAGTTCTATCTAATTCTAACATCCTTATAGCTCTACTTTTATAAATTAAGTTCCCATGTATATCATAATACGCTGGAGTAGGATCATTTCGAACCGAATACTCATCTACACTATATATCATGTAGCTATATCCTACCGTAATAACATCAGGCTTAATGTCATTGTTTACCTCTCCAAGCCAATGCGAGCCTATAGGCGTGAATTCTCTTTTAAAGTTACCTGCTACAAACCTATTTTGTGCTTCACCACCTGCTATAGCCGTTCTACGGTCTAAATATGTTTTGTAATACTGATTTTCAGCTACTGGAATCCAGCGTTCCCCGACTTGTGGTAAATGTAAATATCCATCACTCTGTTTTGTCACCTGCGTATCACCATCAGGAACCCCCAAAGCATTATCTAATTTCTTTAATGTTTTACTTAACCAACTAGCTTCTACTGTAGCAGTCCCTGCATTAACTGCAAATACACTGGCCAAGATAAGAGCGATTGCTGTTCTTTTTCTCATAGCACACCTCACACTTATAAAAAATAACTATAATGACACCACTATCATACTCCATAAATATATGCAATATCAAGCATTGTAGACATTTAAACATATAGATATATCATACTTATTGTACTTCTAATTAGAATGAGCATAGACCTTTTTATCACTTTCTTTCACAGTGAAAGTGATATTGCGTATTTGATATGCTTCATTGGGACTATTAGCATTATCGATGTCTACTTTCTTTTTGATGTTAGCTGCCTCTTGTTCGTTAGCAAATGTAAAGAAAGAGTCATCAGTTTTATACATAATAGAGTTATCATCTTTACCGCTGACAAGTATTAACTTACCATTTTCTTTCTTAATTGTGTGGGTAGCACCAAACGCCGCATCATAAGCCTTACCATCTCTGACTGTCATTAATGTATCTTCTTTTATTTCATCATAATAAGGCACCCATTCATAAGCGTCGTCATAGATAGGTACCACTCCATTTTTATTTGGTCCCTTCGCAATATCTAATTTCGTAATTCTTGCATGATCAGTACCATATTCTTTTTCGTTTACCAACTGATGTTTCGCATATACATTACGCATATAAAACTTAGATTCAGTCATTTTATATACATGGTCACTTACCTTTTCAAATGTTATTTTATAAACAATCCCACCATTATAGCCGTTGTCTTCATAAGGAGGGTTGTAATGATACCATGTACCCGACAAATCGGGATTATCACCGACTGATGTATCAGATGTGCATCCTGTGAAATCCAGCCCCATCATGATTATACCTAATATAATTAGCATATATTTCTTCATGTTCATACTACTAACCTCGTTTTCGCCACAGAATATAGGCGCCTACTACCACACCAAATACTACTACACCAATCATTACATTTCTAACAGTATGAGATGCTTTTAGAAACACAAATCGGATATTTTGATCTTTTTCAAAAGTTATTGTGTTACCATTCACTACACCATCTGTTTTGAAATCAGTTTTAATATCCCCATCTACTGTGATAGTTGTTGTTCCATAGGATTTTCCCATAAAAAACATATATGCATTATTTTCTTCACCATAAGGATAGATAACATGTAGCGCTTCAGGTTTATCTATGGCACCATAAATAATTCTGTAACTGTTAGTTAATTCACTTTCATCTGAAAAAGAAGCTGTAATTTTCCAATATTCAGATTTAGCATCTGTTTGATTATTCAAAGCCTTACCAGCTTCATCAACAGCCTCTACATTAATATGTTTTGCACTAAACTGTTTTAAAGTCTCTTTCTCCTTATTTTGTTTTTCCTCAAATGTTTCATCACCTATATGCTTACGGTCATAAATAATTTTATTTACACTGTCGTCAAACCCAGCTTCTAAATCCGTTTTACTTAAAGGTTCAGGAGTATGCAATTGCGCTTCCCATTTCCCGCTAAAGTCACTATCTACTTGTATAGTAGAGTCCATACTTGCACAACCAGTTAGCGCTAATAGTGCGCATCCCAGTGCCAATAGTTTCCATTGTTTCATCATGCACCTCAAAAAAACAATTTTCTCAAATGTTACTCTCATGTAAATTCACTAGTTGCATTACACAAAAACATATTTACTATCTATATAATACATCAATCGTATTGCTATAATCAATTTATCTATACAACAAAACAACCAACTCCTATCCAAGAGTTGGCTGTTTCGTTTCTCATTTATAATATATCTATTTTCTCTCCCTCTAAGGCTTTATTGATGCTCCGTACGGCGCAGAATTTTCCGCACATACTGCAAGCTTCTTTATGTCCTTCTTCTGGGGCACGACTTTCACGGATGCGACGTGCTTTTTCAGGATCTAGTGCTACTGCATATTGTGCTTCCCAATCGAGTTTTTGGCGTGCCTCTGCCATCCGGTCATCGCGATCTCGTGCATTCGGAATACCTTTTGCAATGTCTGCGGCATGAGCTGCGATTTTGAAAGCCATAATGCCTTCTTTCACATCATTTTCGTCAGGTAAGGCTAAGTGTTCCGCTGGTGTTACATAGCAAAGGAAGGCTGCCCCATGCATGGCTGCCACTGCACCACCGATGGCAGCTGTAATATGGTCATAGCCTGGTGCAATGTCTGTTACTAATGGTCCTAATACATAGAACGGCGCCCCATCGCAGATTGTTTGTTGTACTTCCATGTTAGCTTGCACTTGATTCAATGGTACATGACCAGGACCTTCCACTAACACTTGTACACCACGTTCGCGAGCTCGTTTTGTTAACTCCCCAAGTCGAACAAGTTCTTCGATTTGACAGATATCTGTAGCATCTGCCAAGCAACCAGGACGGCAGGCGTCGCCAAGGGAAATTGTCATGTCATATTCTGCACAAATATCCAAGATTTCATCATAGTATTCATAGAACGGATTCTCTTGACCAGTCATGGACATCCAGGCAAAGACTAAACTACCGCCACGGCTCACAATGTTTAATTTTCGGTTGTGACGTTTAATTTGCTCCACTGTATGTTGCGTAATTCCACAATGTAAGGTAACAAAATCTACCCCATCTTCTGCATGGAGACGGATCGTAGAAATAAAGTCTTCAGCTGTCAATTCGCCTAAATCTTTTTGGTGATGGATAACGCTATCATAGATAGGCACGGTACCAATCATAACGGGACATTCTTTTGTGAGTAGACGGCGGAATACTTTTGTATCACCATGTGTAGACAAGTCCATAATCGATTCAGCCCCTAATGCCACTGCATGATGGACTTTTTTCATCTCTTCTTCGTAGTCTGTACAATCCTTGGATGTGCCTAAGTTTACATTAATTTTTGTGCGTAACTTCTGACCGATTCCTTCTGGTTGTAAAGATGTATGATGCTTGTTGCACGGAATTGTTACATGTCCTTTTGCCACTAAGTCTCGTAATACTTCAACATCCATGTTTTCTTTTTCTGCTACCACTTTAATCGCGTCGGTAACAATGCCTTTTTGGGCTGCTTGCATTTGTGTGTAAAACATAAAAAGCTCCTTTCATTACAAAGGAGCCTATTTTGGGTGCTCTATACACAAAAAGGTATCGACATTACATCGATACCCACATATGTCAGCGTGCTTCCTACGCGGGCATGATCCCGATCAGGTCAAAAGGTCAGGTACTTCATAGTCCTTTCTCAGCCTATTACATAGGCTCCCTTGCAAATCTAAAATATTTACTTGCTTATAGTATATCATGAAATGGTGGATTTTTATAGAAAATTATTCTTCCTCATCCATGATGGCATTATGATACACATAACGCATATATTGCTATAAACCTTTGGTATTAAGCCATTCTTGTAAAAAAGGTTGTGCAACGGTTGTGCAACCGTTCCCAAAAACAGTTTTTATTGATAACGTTATAAATTGTTTTTTATACGTTACCGAAACATTTTATAGGCTAGTCCACCTAATAAAAGCACCTCAATAAATCGGTGCTTTTGACTATTTTTCTTGTACTTCTTTATTTCTTCCTTCTGCTCTTCTAAGTATAGATTGGCTTTCTCCAATGAGATTTGCTGCTCTGTCAATTTCTGCTCTTGTAGATTTAATTTCTCCTTGGATGCTCTCAACTGCTCCCTCTGTTCTTCTAGTAGCTGCTTCGCTTCTAGTAATGCTACTTTCGATTCGTTCGTTGATAACTTCGCTACGTTCAACTGCATCTCTAACCTCTCGATTGAGTTTGCTTGCTTCTTGTTGATTGTATTGAGCTCGTCTAAGTTCTTGCTGAGCATCTTGTATTCGCTTTGTGTTAATGTCACTCCCTGTTCCGCAAATGTATAGCAGGGCACAGATAATAGTACCAAAGCCACTAGCAAGCATAATCGTGTGTTTCTTAATCCATGAAAGAATAGTTCCATACATTTCAACCTCCTAATATTGCTCCCATTCCGCATCATAACCTCGGACATCAATGTGTACAAATTGTAGTCCATAATATCTGCCAACACCATCTGCACCACACTCTTTTGCAATATCTGCTAATTCATCAACACTAATATCGTCCACTGTAATGTCAGCAGCTGTTCCTAATACATGTTGAGAGTTAGGCACTCCACCTACCTCACGATTGTGGTCTTCACAACGGTATCCACTTTCGATATATACTGGTCGTCCTACACGTTCTCGGATTTTATCCAATACATCTACTAAACGTTTGTCAATAATATGATCCAACACATTTTTCCCATCTACTACATTATGTCGATGACATTTGCAGGCAAACTCATAATCCTCAAAATAATTTCCAATTTTCATATATGTCTCCTTATAACTTAAATTTGAACTTACTTTCAATCATGTCTCTGATGGTATCTAAAAACTTTCCCATCATTACATTTCCACCATCACGCATATTTTCTAGTACACTCAAAAATTCTGCTGAGGCTAAATATAACCAAACTAAATTAACTACAAAGGCTTCTTTCCCTGCCATAAAATCAAAGCACCAACCTATGGCTGTAGCAAATACATATGTCATTACCTTTGTCACAAAGGGTTTTCTCATATGTTTAGATGAAATTAATCCCTTTTCAAACGCAGGAATGATTGCTATATACTTATCCCAAGCAGATATACTTTCTTTGTCTGCTCCCGCTTCTACTAACATCTGATAGGCAATCGCTCCCCATCTAGTCAGCAAATCAAATAAAACTAATAAAATAAACACGCCCAGTACTTGAACGTGCTTTAAATTCATTAGCCATATAGCGGCACTACCTATAAGGGATAGTCCCACCTTTATAATCCACGACTCTACTAGAATATCTCGTAGAGATTCTAAAAATCCCATATCGAATACCATTTTACCTTTTAATACACCTAAACAATAAAACTTATCAGATCTGGTTTATCTCTAGCTCTGTTCATAATCACTCCTACCATCTCTCTTGAACAATATTATTCCTCTTTTTTGTCTTCCATATTCATTAAATCGTTGTGAATGCATCCCTCAGTAGGGCAAGTACCGTCTTGATTGAGTGTAGCATAACACCATTCACAAAAATGCATTACGGGAATATCTGAGTGTACTTCGTAATTATCCATTTACTTTACCTCCTTAATCTTTGCAATCATTTCTTGTGTAAGTTTTTTATACTGCTCTTGTAAATCAGCTACACTAGCACCACTTAATGTACGTCTTGCTAGCGTTTGTTCTAATGTTTCAAAACGTTTGTCATAGTAGGCTTTAATTTCTGCAATATGTTCTGCTTTAGTAGGTACTACGGGTTCGGGTACATAGTCAATAAAGTTACTGTTGATGTAGCATTTATTGTTATAAAATTCATTTTGTATATCTTGATTACCTACTAGATATGTATGGTTCGGATATTGCATTTTAGCAAAATTTAATACTGATTCTTCTGTGTCTCCATGTAATCCTACTAAGTAGGTAGTTACTCGGAGACCTTTTTCATCTAAGACAAAAATATATTTATTCTCCATATAAACCTCCTTTAAACACCTATCGCCATATATATAACAGTACGCCGTGAATTTTGTGTTCCAATGACTTCAGAAATTGTGACTGATGTTATATCTAGCTTTTTTGTTTGAACACTTGCTAGCCACTTATCGGAACGTGGATTAATGTGGCTGTAAAATATTCCAAAACATTTTTTTCTAAATGCAATTGGGAAGGTTGCTGTATATTGTGCTTCTCCCGTTGAATGTGTTATGCGTATATATCCAAATTGTATGATTACTGTATTTTCCCCTTGACCAATTAAGATATATCCTTCATCATCTCCGGTATATTTTACTTGTACATTTAACGTTTGCCCTGTGCTTCCACCTACATCACTTAATAATTCTTTTACCACTGCTAGTGTAGGAGCAAGGCTTGTATTTGTATCTGCCTTATTTGTTGTTAAAAGCTTTAAAACTGTTGTCACATCGCCTTTTGTAATATTTAAGCCTTCATTATGTCTTGTTATATCGGTAACGGTTGCATCATAATCGCCATGATAATGCCATGCACCCCATGCGTTATAGAACGTTCGATAGCAGATATTACAAGGTTTGTTATTCGCACCATAGGAGTAGAATAATTGCGTAATCTTATTAGTATCACTTTTAATAACCTGTACTACACCGTAATAGTAAACCCGTGTAGCATTAGGTGCATTTCTCCACCCCCACATGCTTGCGGTTGCTTCATACATACCAGTATCTGTGAGATTATTCCAATCGTTGATACCCGTAGGCATAGGCTTCATACTCATGTATTTGTTAAGATTATGTGCAGTGGAGTCTATATTATGTTCACTAATTTTAGTGGCAATAGAATTATTTATATCACTTACCTTTCTCTTCTCCTCTTCAATAGATGTTTGTAATGGATAAATTAATTCACGCCCAATATCGTTTTTAATAGCTCCTTTTAAGGGTGCAATCAATTCACGATTTATATCATTTTTTATATTCGTTTGAATCGTTTGTAGCTCACCTTTTGTCACCCAGTTAGTTGTTTTGCTTTGTAGATCTGTTTGTGTTACACAATTTCCAATTTTACTTTGAAATTCTTCTTTTGTTACCCAATTATTAATTTTACTTTGTAGATCTTCTTGCGTTACCCAGTTACCAGTTTTGGCGGCTCCAGCTTTGTTGGCCCATTCCTTGGCTTTCTGCACCTCTGATGTAGCACTAGACACATATCCTTGCATATCTCTTACAATAGTGGCAGCATAACTTTTATATTCCTGTAATAGCTGATTCACAGTATCTCTCATTGATTCAGCTTCTCTATTCTTATCCAGAATCGATTGTTGCATGCTTTGAATCCCATTAGATATACCCTTTACTTCTTCTATAGCTTGTTCTAAATTGTGTGCATGACCTTCTGCAGCACTTGCCTTTTCAATAACACTTGCTTTTAATTGATTAATCTCTTCTTTAGTAGCTATAGTAGAGGATTGTATATTACGTAATTCTGCTATGGAGTTTTCCATAGTTCCGACATAACCCTTTATTTCTCGTGCTTTAGTTTCTACAGCTCCTACACCTTGTAAGATATCACTATTTTTAAGTCGCTTTGTAATGTCACTTTCTACTTGTTCTAAGCTTTGTAACACTGTCTGCTCTGTAGATCGTATTTCTTGCTTTGCTCTCTCCTTTAGTGTTTCAGTATCTCTTTCTAAACGACTAAGTTTTTCTTTAATTTCCCCATGCATCGTCAGTGATTCTCTATGAATCCCATCTATTTGCTCTTTAATTCTATCAATATTAGCTTTAGTAGATGTGACTTCACTTGTAATACGTTCCACTCCATCAAATGGATTCTCTACAAGTTCAATTGCATTTCTTTCACGGTTGATACGTAAATAGGCGTTTCCTATTTGTGTCGGAATTACAGTATCAAACTGTTCTGATAACACTTGTAGTGGAATACCTTTATGATGACTACCTAATTCCTGTATCATACGAACAATCTTATCTAATTGCCCTTGTAATGCTGTATAAATTGGTTCATTAGGCAACTGTAATGTATTATTCCGTGGAGTTTCCCTAGTAAGCAATACACTTTCATTCCTTGCCAGTGGAGTACCATTCTTTGGATATGTATATTGCTTAGTAGTAGAATTAAACTCAAAATTTGTAGAAATTCGTTTTGTTTTCCCATTACTAATTACGTAACCTACAATGTCCTCTTTCCTTGTGAACGAGTACGGGTATGCAAAGGTCTTATTCTGACCATCCCCTTCGTACATGATACTCACTCTTTCATCATTAACCATATGTGTCTCCTTTCTACTGTACCTTTGAATATAAAAGGAGCTACCCACGATAGATAGCTCCTAATTACTATTTTCTTTTTTCCTCACGACTTCGAAGATTCTTATCAAATGCAATGGCAGTGATTAAATCCCTTAGTGTAGCTTCTGTATTAGAAAATGACCATTTTGCCAGTGTCCAAAAACCATCGGTAAAGGTATCACTAAACCCTGTGAGTCGATTGCTCACCTGGCTTGTTGACCGCATCACATCAATCCAAGATTTTTTACTGCTTTTCACATTTCTATACAACTCTAATAATTTTGGCATTAGACTAAGTGCAACAGTTTCATTTCCTTTGCTCATACTCGGTTTTCCCATAGCCATATCCATAGCCAAGGAAACTCCATCTCTAAGTATTGGAAAACCTACAAATGATCCAGTCACAACAGACGATAACATTTTCTTTAAAAGGCTTTCTGCATCATCGTCATCACCAGACCAGGTAGACCGTAACAAAGCCTCCGACATATTCTGTAATACTACCCAAAATAAGATATGGTTAAACAGTTTCATATAGTCTTGTTTGTCCACAGCTGCATAACCACCTTCTACCAATGCATTTAAAACTGTATTGGCATACGTATAAAACGGTGTAAAAAGAGCTACTAGGCTATTTTTCTTTCGTTGTAACTCTACAGAGTCTTTCGTATCCCCTGAACCAAACACTCTACGAACCTGTCTATCCGCAGCTGAAATAGCTTCCGCTTCAATATATTCTTGATCCAGTCCCTTAGGCAATAACTCTGCTACTTTCTGTTCATACGCAAACTTCCATAACGGCATAGACAACATTAAATCTGTTTCAGTGATAAATACATATCCATACCGACTAATCGTATCTCGCACCTCTTTTGTCATGTGCTTGGTTTCAGATATTCTTCGCCCAATGTCACTATTAGGAAAGAAGGTCATACCTTTACCGCCAATGCTTAACCCTTCATGTAAATCATGATCTAGCGTATGTATACGCTCACGTAAAAAGATACTTCGCTCCATAACAAATTTTCGGTTTGATACATACCTATCGGACAATGGGTATCCCATAAACTCTGTAAGAGCTCGGATTGTATTTAGTAAGCCAATTTCTTTTGTCATCGGAATCACGTTCAATACATTAAGTAAGGCTGTACTCGTCCTATAGGACATAATAGCCATAGATGTATTTCGTCTTAAATCTTGCAATACTCTATCTAACCGTGAAGATTTACTAATCTCACTCTGCCAATTATCTCGTACCCAAGTCTTCAACATTTGTAATGTTTCTACACCTGTAGTACGAACAATATAGTCACTGAGTGCCCGATTATTTAATAAACGATTCACATCCGTAGCCGCTTCACGCATGCTAATATGGTTAATCGCTTCATCAATAGCACGAGGAATTACATCAAAGGATAGTAGTAGCTTTTTCCCTTTCACTAACTGTACACGACTTTTGGTGGCACTCATACCCATACCCCATACAGCGCTAGATGACATTTGCGATTTTATAATATCTTCTACTTCATAATCCTTAGCAGCGCCATCTACAGTCGGATCATATACGATAGGATAATATTGTCCACGAATCTTACGTCCATTAATGGTGAAAGTCACACCTCTTTCTTTATGCATAGGTGAACCATATAATCGCTCTTGAACGGCGCTACGTTCTGCATAATAAGAATTAATGAGTTCCCAAGTTTTCTCTACAAAATCCCAATCCTTGGCATCTAGAAACTCACTAAATGCTTTATCTATTAGAACTTCTGCTTCTTCCTGGTCACTTAACCCTACCGTTTCAATAACACGTTGCCGATTATTTTTTGTTCCCCAGTTTAAAGCCAAGGCTAATACCTGCTCTTTAGTCATGCTATACACAGTACCAATGTTATACATACGTTCTGTTCTGATATGAAATAGTTCTTTTTTCCCGTATACTTTCATTACTTGTTGTAAATTACGAGTGGCATCTTCTAACATCTCCTTGCCTTTTACAGTGGCTCTATTAATTGGTTCGTAGATATATCGATTCCATACACCAGCCTTATCATCATCGTAGCGACGAAGTATAGTTTCTACTTTTACCAGGCTTAACATATACCCAGAGAATGTATCTTGTAACCGTCCAAAGAATCCTTGTTGATTGGCTTGCGTTAGTAAATCCTTAGTATTTGATTGTAATCGCTTACTGCCTTCAATGATGAGTTCTGCTCCTGCATCTTCAAAAGAGATACTTTCGCCTTGTTCATTTAGGATACTTACACCTTCATACTGTTGTGCACCTTGTGTGTAAACTGCTTTTAGTAATTGCCCCATATCTAGTAATTGGTCAAACGTTAACTGTTTCCATGATTTTGGCTTTTCTAGTAGCTCCATAATCCATGGGTCTAACGTCATCTTGGTTTCCGCTTTATCCTGGAACTCCGCATCAGGATCTAGCAACAATAGTACGTCTCCGATATTAAACCCTTTAGATGGTTCTATGCCATCACGATTGACTAAATTTAATTGATACATCATATGTTGAATAAAGTATCTAGCAGAAGAGTGAATCCGTTTAGGTGATTTAGGTCGTGAAATGCTTTGGTACTTTTTCTTTAAATCCCTTTCTAACGTTTCCACCTCACGTAAATTATCATAGGCTGCACGTGCCATGGCTTGATAATATAACTGCTGTTGCTTATGATGAAAGGCTTCATCCATTTGCCCCTTTGAAATAGCAATATCTGCCTTTCTTGCAGAGCTAGCACTTTTATTTTGGTACGTTTTAAATGAAGTAGCCTGTGGGATTGTCATAGTTCGCAAGGCATTATGGGCTTTCTCCATCATATCTTCTGTACTCCATAAGGATAACCCACGTAAGGCTCTCATATTACTAATCCCTGTTTGTAATTCTTCTTGCAGTTTTTTTATTTCTTGACTTTGCTGTGCTGAATCTCTTCCTTGTAATTTCCAAACTTTCTTTTGTACCTTATCATCCTTTATAGCAGATGCTACACGTTCAATAGAGGATGGATCATTGACATCGATATCTCCTAAAGCGCTAATAAGCTCAAAATGTTTTGCTACTGCTTTATTAGTATCTTTACGAATGGCTTCCGCTTCATATGCAGTAATTCGTTGCATTCCCTCTGTGGTAAGCAAATACTCTTCTGCAATCTTTTTAACCGCTTCATAATCATGTGTAAATCGCTCTACTTCTTCACGCTTAGATTGTATCTCCTTAGCAACCACTTCCTTCATAGATCCTATACCATCGTTAAGTTCCCCGTCTATAAGAGCCTGTTCGCTATGGTACGGTGTCCCTTCTAATCCAGCTACACCAAAGGCATCAAAACGTACTCTTGCTTGATACACTGGATATTGTTCTACTAATTGTCGCTGTAACATTTCTTCCAACTCAGGAATAGATGCTTCAAACTCTTCTAATTTTGTATTGGACAATTCTTTCATATACGTAGTCAGCACTTTTTCTTTTGCTTTTTCTCGAATGCGATCGAGTTTTTCTTGCCATTCTACTTGCTTTTCTTCTGTAAAAGATTGATATAGCCCCGTTCTTTCAAAGCTATCTAATCCCTGCTGTGTGATATAGGAATTGATATCCTCTTCTGTTGCAAGCATACGTGCCATGACATCTTGCACCTCTTTAGGTGGTAATCCACCTAGGAGTGTTACACTTTTATATAAAGCACTGAGCCATTCTTTAAAACGACGGAATATACGTTCCAATACTTTTGTTGGTGCTTTTCCTTCACGAATATAGGCCTCAAAACCTGTAGCGAATTTCTCATGTGCAGCCGTATTATTAGCGCTTTCTGTATCTGACCATCCACTCCACTCTTTAATGGTATTCCAATCCTCTACCACTTGTTTAGGGGCATCATCCATTGTGGCAAGCATACGCAAGTCTTCTAAAAAGAGATGACCACTTTCATGGATAAAGGTAGAAAAATTAGCGGCATCGAATAATTGTATGAGCCGTTTACTACCAAGTTCTTCTGGATATACTGTGGTTAATCCTCTGTATTTCGAACTTTCCTCAGCTTGATAATATCTATTTTGTTGCGCTGCACGTGCTTTATCTAAATCTTCACTTGTCAACACTTTTTCATTGCTTTTTTGTAAATGTTGTTCTATAATAAGGGCTATGTTAGACCAACTTGTCCTGGTTGGGGCCCTTCTTGCCCCGTTGCCCGATAAGTTGGTCTTTTTTTGTACATCTTCTTCAAAATTTCCCTTGCTATTTTCTGTATCCTGCTGTATACTTGAGTCATAAATAGACCAACTTGTCCTGGTTGGGGCGTAACTTGCCCCGTTGCCCGATAGGTTGGTCTTTTTTTTGCCATAATATAACAATGAATGATATTTTAAACTATTTGAATACCAACTTAAAGTTCCTCTACCAAAAATAGATTTGATTCGGTTAACTGTTATTTTTCGTTTCTCTACATCAAATACTAGAGGGATCTGTATAATTTCCCCCTGTTTATCCGCAATATCAACTACAACAATAACTTGATTGTCAATGTATTCTCGTTTTTCTCCATCATAGTTTCTAAATATTGCCACAGGATTAGCAATGGCTCTAGGTAAATCTTTTAACACTTCCGTATCAATAGAATCTGCATGTTTTCCCTTTAACACCTTCGCTAATACAGAAGGTGTTATTTCTATATCATGCGCTGAAAAGCCTAACATTTGTAACACAATCGGTGTACTCATGAGTCTAACGTCTCTGTTTTGTATTTCCCCATCTTTATAGTGATCCATTACAGAGTTCCAGGCAATACTATCTTGTTCTAGTCTTACTTCCCATTCAGGTCGGCTATCCTTAAGAGCGCCCATAGTATCATCTGCCTTTTGTGCATAGTAGTTAGGATTACCTTCCTCATCAATATAGTTATTACCCTCATAATCCTTGACATCTTTCAGCATATCTCGTATAGTAAATGTATTAAAAAGAGAGCTCGCTCCATTTATCTTGCCATCGTGCAAGTGAGGGGTGCTCTCTTTTTTTGTTGGTATAATCGAATATAAATCTATCTTTGTAGGATTAAGGGTAATTTCATTTTGTTGTTCTTCCCCAACAATTTTCATGGTATATACATAATTACCAACCCTCATAGGCACATAAAAATAATGATAGTTTTCTACCTTACCTTTTTCTATATTTTTATCCTTTTTCTGATTCTTAATAGATTCTATCAGAACACTACTTTTAACGAGTTCATCAAGTGTAAGTAGACTTATATCAAATGCTTTTTTCATTTGATTTCCTTTAATTTGATTCCACACTAAATGGCGACGTTTGAGACTATTAGGGATCCCTAATACAGCTTTATTATCTGCACTTAATTTTCCCTCTTTAAACGTATTCTTTAGTTGCTCTATGATACTCTTTTTATCGAGGTTCAAATTATTCTTATTAAAGAGTGGAGTAACGTCGATAATTCTAATTGGAGTGTCTACATCCACATCATTATTTATAGGTTGTGCGTATCCACTTCCTGCCACTTCTCTTGCATTAGCTTCTATTTGAATACGTTCCATATAATCTTTGGCTGTAAAGTGACCGTATCCAGCTTTCTTCATAATATTGGCCATGACATCTGCATGCATTGCCATCACTAAGGCACCCTCTTTTGCTTGACTAGCAACAGCAGGGTTGCCTTTTTTTAATTCTCCTACTAAATCTTTATAGATTTGGTATCCTTCGTCAGATAAGTTAGAGCGAACATGGACATCACTATCTGCAATTTTGAACAAAGTATCTTTGATACTATCCATAGCTTCTAGGTCTTGTAATGCTTCTTCCATTTCCTTATAACGATTCATGGCGGTTTCCATAGCACTATCACTTATGACATCAGCATACTCTTGGGATAGTTGTTTTTTACCATGCTCAAAGGCAATCCGTCTACGGTCCTTATAGCTGGGTGCTCGATGGTGCATAGCTACATGGTCATCATACCACTTAGGTTTAGGACCTTCCTTATCATACTCCAATGCCTTGTGCTCATCATGATAGGTCTCTCGATAGGTTTCTTCCATTTGGTTATACATATCATTAAAGGCCTGTTTAATATGATACGGATCACTCGATACAACCATTTCAGCTAGGGTTCTTTCTCTATCACTATGATTTGAGAACTCCTTCATGATATCTTCCTTTACGGCTTCCATCTTTTTAGCATGCTCTCCTGCAAAATGTTCTTGATAGGCTTTCGCCCCTTTGACCGCTTGCTCTATACTTGCTACAGACATGCCACCTTCTGTATAAAATGTAGCCTTTTCCAAAGCTTTAACTGTATCCTCTGTTATTTCTGTGTTAAGCTGTGCAAATTGGCTAATAGGTACTGGTAAAGCTGCTTCATGTTCAATGGCTTTTGTAGCTTCTTCTCGTGTCACAATTCCAGAATTAATTAAACTTTGAATCGCTTCTTGCCCCTGCTGGGTATCTACTAACTCGTGAGCATTAATATATACAGTACCAATTCCTTGCTTATCTGCTGTAGCTTGAATAGTCTTAGCAAATAACTCAGGGTTCTTTTTTGCCAATGGGTTCACTTGACTTTCTTTAATTAGCGCACTGACTACTTGATTACCTCTCTGATTGATATCAGACTGTACCACCATGTCTTGTTGCTCAGGACTCAACCTATGAAAGGCTCTAAACTGATGTATGGTGTGTGCTGTACCACCAAGTCCACCTAATACACCAAGACCAACAACGGCTGGCACTGCATCTATCATGGCATTAATAGATCCTATACCGATATCTGCTAAACTATAATGCACATCCCCTTGTTTGCCCCACAGATTGGTCTGTACCTTATCATTGATATCCTGTAAGCCTTCTTCTAGTAACTCACTAGCACCAGATTTTAATCCAGCTTTGAAAGATTCTTTGGCAGTGGTAATAGCACCCTCTTTCATAATGGCAGTTTTACTTTGGTTTTCTATCATCTTAGTCAATACAGATACACCAGGCTTAACTGCTTTGATTGACTTTACAGCCAATCCTAGTCCTACCATCTCAATCGCTGCATCAGGAAGAGAAAATACCGATGCACGAATCTTAGCTTCCTCATTACTATAAATTTGATTACCATTGGCATCTTTTTTATCCATTAAATCTAAATATTTCTGACCAAATGACATTTTTTGAATTTCGCTACCCAGTCCCAACCTAAACCCAAGACCAAATCCACTAATAGCCCCTGGAATAGCCCCTGCTCCACCAGCCATAGCACCTGCAGTAGCCCCTAATGTAGCCCCTGCTGTCCCCTCTATCATGGCAGCAGACGCAATTTGTCGCCCCATAATTACGCCTTGTTGCGCTGTGGCGCCTGCAATGGATTCTATCCAATTACTTCCTTCTGTTCTATATTGACTAAGGTTATTTTGTAATCGTTCAATCTCATGGTTAATTTCCACAATTTTGTTAGGATCTGTTTCGTAAGCCAAATCTCTACCTTGTTTGGCTAGTAATAATTGGTCATTACCACTCCATATGCCTTGTTGGATAGAATCCCATATGCCTCGTGTTTGACGAACATTTTCTGTATTCTTTAATAGCTCTATAGCTTCTGCTTCACTACTGTATTGAATATTAGAAAACTCTGGATACTCAGCTTTAAAAGCTTCCATATCATTTAAAGTATTTTTTCTAATACTCATTTCCCTAGCTCGTTCAATGACATCATGTCCACCATTAATAAGCACATTAGGTGAGATGTCTAATGTTTTACCTATCTCTATGGCATCTTGTGACCAGTCCGCATCATTATAGGCTATCTTTCTATATGCCTTGGATAATGTGCTATTAGAGTTTTCAAATAAACTATCTAGACGATCTCCAAAAGACATATTCCTTTCTTTTTCATCATCTACATGAACAAAGTCTTTTACATATTTAGGGTTATCATATATTATGAAACCACCTTTTCTGACATCTTCAGCTGTTATACGTTTGTTTTCTGTCATTATACCTCTCCCTCATAGCTATTAGATTCTCAATTGAAATCATGTTCTCGTTTCCATGTATCAACATCAATGGAACGTATAATTTGTCCATCTTTCATAATGCTTACATATTGTCCACCATCATCACCTGGTCCAATATTTATGCTATCACCTCCATATTGTCTAGCCAGTGTTTGTGATATTGTTCCAGTAGTATTAACCCACCAATTTCTCTGTATTGTAAATGTCCTCTTACGAACTGCCTCTACTAAAGTATCTACCATTTCCTCATCTGACGGATAATGTCCAGTTTCAGAATAAACTTTAGTTCTATATGCAGCTCCTACTTCAGAAGCCCCTATCCATAAAGCATTCATATCTTTGTTTGAATACCCTAGCCTATCTTGAACTACGGACTTATATTGCCCTACGGCTGCACTAAATCTTCCTGTCCCTTTTGAACGATCTTCTAATGCAGAATACGCTTTATGATAAAATTCATTGCTAAAAGATACCCCTGAGTTTTTTATTAAATTCATGACTTCTTGAGAGCTTTGACCTTGATATATTGCCTCCATTATCATAGCTTCATTAGCTGGTCCCGCCCTTAATGCAGCTGCATCTCTTCTTTTTTGTTCATTACTATAGCCTTCTATAGTACTTATCAATGCAACCTTAACATCAGGTGAATCATTAGTTTGTGACTCAAGTATATTCGCTATCTCACCTGGTGAGTAACCAGTTTGTTCCATTTGATGCGCCATTAGTCTTAAATCTTTAACTTTCTTTCGTACCTCTTCTTCATGTTCTCGTTTTATTTTAGCTTGTATTTGTGTAAACCTTTGCTCTGCTTTTGCAAGAAAATCTGCCTTTTCGCCGTCTGTCATGGTGTGACTATTTGTAATTCTAGCTATTGTAGATTTTACATAATTTCGAATTGATGTGCCTCCGCCATTATCCTCTTTATCCCAAGAGTAGTGATTTCCATTGCCATCGATGGCATCTGGTTCTCCATTCACCCAACGTATGGCATTTTGTTCTCCTGCGAACCACGCCACCAATGCGCCTTCCGCACCATATTTATTAAAATACCCACCTAGTACATGACGTACCACTTTCATGTAAGCATCTTGGTCTGTAATTGGTTTGTCTCCAACTCCTGCTTGTTTTGACCATTCTGGCCAATTCTCTGGCATAATTTGGAACAAACCATATGCACCTGATTTATTATTAACTGCGGTGGGATCTCCTCCACTTTCTTGCCCTTGTACTGCATTTAAGAATGAATCTAAACTCATATTACCTGTTCTCAATGGGTTTTCTTTTTCCAGCATATACGAAGCTGCTTTTTTTGGATCATTGTTATTTTTTGCTAGAACATCTCTTAGATGAACTTCATCTTCTAGTACAGCATTAACCTTAAACTCTTTCGCCGCTTCTTCAAACTTTTTATACTTTTCCGGCATCATTCCTGCATCTTTTGCCACTTCAATAATTCCATCGATTGCTTGATTGTTCTTTTCAGTGCCTGCTACATGTAATACGCCTTGTAAAAGCTCTTCTGTAGCTTTATCCTTTCTAGCACGTACTGCTTCTTCACCTTCATAGCCATACATCTCATCAATCTTTTTATAAACGTTATCTAATTGGCTTTTAACAATATCCATCTTGGTATATCCTAACTGTGCCACTTTTGCTGAACTTGTAATAAAGTTTGCTACAGATACATCTCTATACTTATCACCTTGTTCACGCTCATGACTCTCCATTTTTGTATTATTCTGTAACCACGATTGGTCTGCATGTTGTAAAAACCCTTGCTGTGAACGTTTAAACTGTAATTTTGAAGATATGTCCTCACGTATCTTTGCTTCCTCTTGACGAAAGCGCTCTGCAGAATTAGCGGCATCTTGTAATGTCGTATAGGCAAGTCCTGTTTTGTCGTTGTACATAAGGTCAGCAATGCGGTTATTATAATCGGTTTCCGCATTCATTTGTTGCAGTTTCATTTCAGTATCTATATTTTTTAACTGCACATTATACAGATCATTCACACCTTTTTGAAAGGCTTGTAGACCACTAGCAATTTGCCCACCATAAGCTTCTATACTTCCGCTTCCTTGCAATCCACCACTAGGACCTGTATTCGGTTTAACTTGCTCATTATATGATTCTAATCTCATAGTTATCTCCACCAATTCTTAACGCTTGAGATATGGTCTAAGTAGTTAGGCTTAACTGCTCCCATACCTACCGCCTTATTGCTTATAATTCCTTTCGGTGTAGTAAAGTTACTAAACATACTATCAGCCGATGTAAAACCATAAGGATTAGCATTGCCACTTGCCCCTGGGCTAAATGTTCTTGTAGGACTCAAATACCTACTTATTGGGTTTTCTACCCTTCCATAATCGCCTAAATACGATTGTACTGAGGCAGCTGTACTCAATAGGGTGCCTAGCATTTTCATTCTTCCTGCTTGCTTTGCACTTTGTATTCCTGCATACGCATTAGCAGCTTGATTCCTATAATTCCATGTTTGTAATGCTTGTGAATCTACATCGTTTCTTTGGTTCTGTAAAAGTTGTAAACTATCCGCTACATACGAATCATGGCTACTATCCATCACATCCTTTACAGATCCCGTAGACATGAGACTAGAGGCACCCGCTTCATTTCTATTTTGACCTAATGCTAATCGCATTTTCTCCGTAAGTTTCTTTTGCTCACGTCCTGCATTATCAGCAATTTGTTCTGCTTTTCGTTCACTCATCTTTGTATTGTATTCTGCTAATTTAGCTTGATTTTCGTACATAGCTACTTGTGCTTTAGTTTCTGCTTTAGCCCCCATCATGCCACTAATCGCTTGTATCCCCAGCATTGCTAATGGATGCATGCACATATCATTCACTTCCTTTCTTTGGCAATGTAAACAATAGGAATCCTTCTGGCAAATTAACTCCCTCTATAAATGTAGCTCCTAGCCACCGTAACCAACGTATAGAGCCTGTATTATCCTTGGAGATACAATTCCACAAGGATCCTTGCTGTTGCCATTCATTAATAATTCGTTTACTTTCCTCTAGGAAATAACGTTGGCAATATTTACTTTCCTGTAATCGGTGACTTCCTAAAAACCATATACAGTATCCTAACCCTGTATGGTACTCATCTCCTATTCCATAGGCCCATATAGGCGACTCTACTCCATCTATACATTCGTATTCTATCCACCATTGCGCACTGCATGCTGTAGATAATAAAAGTCCATGAGTAGCATTATCTGCTCCCATAGCCATGCATTCTATAACATCAATTGTTCGTAAACGTTTCGCTAATTCTACTAAGTCACCTAAGAGTCTCTTATCATTCGCCTTACCACTGCGTTTTATTATTGTACCTTGCAAGTGTACCTCCTCCGATAGAAACATCCCTTACAACAGATAATAAGTTAAAAGGAAATGGATCATCATGTAAGATACATACACTCGCATCTGTGGCAAATCCTTTCCCCTGTGTTGGGATATTAATATTTACATCCCCTGTATACATAGTGTTACCATTTTGTATAAGACTGGCATCCCCAATTAAATCCATTCCTCGGTTAAATGTAACACCCACTTTTCCTCCTCTACTATTTCGAAGGCGTAATATCATACTATTAGTTCGTACCGTCCTAGATTGGAGTGTACCATCTTTCATATCCATGTACACTTGTGGTAGTACAATTTTACACTCAATAGGAATACCGATAGTGATATCTTTTGCCACATAAGGCAGTATCACCGTGCCATCTTGACGTACTTGCACCTGGTGTACATCAGAATAATTGAGTAATAGAACTACATCCATTCCTTTGAGGTGTTCTACATGTATACTAGTTTGAGTATTATTTGTAATGGCAAGTGCGCAATCTAACGTAGTATAGCTAGATACATCCTTACTATCTACTGGACTATCTAATCGTTCAATGTATCGTTTTTCTTGTCCTAATACGGTCCGCTTCACTACGGCATACACACTATCTTCATTACCATTTGCTACAGAACAAATCGTTTCAAATAATCCACCTTTCGTTTCATGGTGAGCCCAGCCAGTAACATCTTGCTCTCTAATGATTGTCAAAGCAATTAGCTTTCCATCGTCACGTACATAATACAAAATACTATCTGGTTGTTGTGCAAACGTACTATCTAATAAACTATGCTGATTTACTAAATGTTTGGCCAATAATGTTAAATCAATTCCGTTATAGTTATCTGATTCATAAGTATATCCCATATCACGTACAGAAGAAGACCTCTTTTGCACATAAATTAGTCGATTCCCTATATATTGTGGGTCACAGTTTGATGCCCCATGTTGAGTCTGTGAACGTGGTACTACCTTGGATGGTTTGATGGCTTCTGAACCACTGATAATCCATTCGTTACCATCAGTTAGTACAATTAAATCTTGTGCTGATATCATATGTACAATATTAAACGCAGCACGACTTATAAGTCCTAATGTAATAGCACTATCATCCGTAACATTCCCATCTGCTTTTTCTACTTCGAAATTAGGGTAATCACCTGTACGACTAAACCACAACTTATAAGGATTTGATTTTGATCCACCTAATACCAGTCTATCTTGGAAAAATGTACTCATTCTAGGATAACCTACTTCTTTTCCCCAAGATGAAAGCTGCCATTCTGATGTTTCCGTTTCTTTCCCTACAGGTTTTAATACTTTCACCTCCACTTCTGTAGGTGAAATGAATCGACTAATAACTACCATGCCATCTTGGTCATAGGGTTTTATTGTAAAATCAATAGATACATTGCCGCTAGTAATTTCGCTCAGTATTCGTAATTGTGTACCTCTATTAAAGCTACCCGTTTCAGTAACATTATAATCACCATTAGAACTATATTGACGATAGCTTTCCCACTCTGTATTCTCCGTACCATCCTTCTTTTGTATCGTAATAGTTCCGTACCAGGTACCATGAGTGACTATTTTCCACTCTTTATCTGTATCGTCTGCATAACTTCCAATATCCATAGATTCATATCCGGGTACTTCATACTCATGTCTATGCCAGAGACGCCGTTCACTAACATACTCAGTTCTACCTGTCATCTTTTTTATTTCAGCTGGCATTCGATGCTTAATCTTAATGACTTGTCCTACCATGCCCTCTGTAAACATGGCCTTAGTAGATATCACTTTGTTACTAGAAGGTATATATTTTATTTTATGAGTTCTATCTGTATTCATATCGTCAAATGGTGGTGCTACTAAATTAAATAGCTTAAATTCCCATTGATTACCAATTTTTTGCAACACATAAATAGGATGGAAACCACTGCAAATAAAGAATGTATCTGCTGACTGATTAAAATCCAACTCATTCAATAGCGATTCTTCAAAAGGTGTTGTTAGTTCTATGCCTGTATAAATATCGTTTTTCCATATACGAATATATAAGTGTCCTACTTCTAAAAAGATAGGTTCAGGATATACAAATCGTATGAGCCTCACTTTGCGATTAGGATACTTTGTTTCTCCAATAAACCTTGTTCCATTCCGCTTGCAAATACTCCCATAAGGACGTATGATGCAGTTTTTTGCCATCAATACAGCACTTCTGTATTTATCTAAATCACTTCGGTTTTCTATCTCTGGTGATATTTCTCCGGTTGTAAAAGAGTGCTGTACTACATACATATTACCTGTACTCATGTTGCTCTCCTTGACTCGATGTATCCTACTGGCAGTTCTAAATCAAATTGGCGTTCAGAGGCAACAATATTTTTAGCTTCTAGTAAGGCTCCTTGATAAATTTGGAACTGCGCTCGATACATTTCCATATTCCCTACTAGAGATTGTGCTAAACTTGCTGCCAGGAATCTTGTAAGCGCTTCAACGAAAATAGGTGGGAATATATCAGGATCACTTACATCAAATACATAATCTACATAGGCTCTTTGTATATTAGTTCCAATCGCCTTTGTACTGGTGTCTAGGTTAAACACTTCGTAGTTAGGTATATCTTTTACACTGTAACTCGTATACAGTCCATTCCGTATTTCAGTATCTTGTATAATTCGATAGATTCGTAAAGCGTGCTCTGGATATAAATATGTGTGTCTATATCCACCTGTATAGGTTTCAACCTGTATGTTTGCCAATGGCTCCACACGTCTTGCAAATCCCCACATATATTGAGATAACACTAATCTTCTAGCATGATGATAGTATTGATTGCAGATACGTGCCGTTTCATTGTCATCATCTAAACTCGTAATAAGTCCCTCTCCTATATGTGAAAGAGCCATATTACAGAGGTCTGTTTCCGTCATATTGTACCTCTTTCTATATATGAAAAGGACTACCCGAAGGTAGCCCTGTAGTTTATCTTATCGTAAATCAATATCTGGTGTTAAGGTAGCAAACAATACATTAGAGTTAATCGTTGAACTAGACGTTACTTTCAACTGTACATACCGCTTCAAGCCATATGGCAATAAGACCGTCAACTTAGAACCCTTTTTAGCATCTAATTTATACGTTCCTAATACTGTTGGGCTTGTAATCGTTACATTCGGCGGCTGTTGACCTGCCACACGTTTCTTCAACAACGTAGATGATGCAGAATCACTCGTTTGTAATTCAACCGTCAATTGCCCAGAGGTACCTTTTAAATTATTCATTGCCAAATATAACTGATTATAGGCATCACCTGTTTTCACAGTATCTACTACATCAGAATAAATGGTTGTTCCCGTTGAATTATAGCTTTCTTCACCAGGGAAAAATGTATTTTCAAAATCTGTAATCATTGTAATACCTCCTTGACCTATACATTGGCGATTGGGTCTTCATCTGTACGAAGTACATCACAAGCTTTTACTTCAATACCTGCTACATAAAGTTTTGGCATTTCACCCATAACCTCTTGACGTGTTACATGAATATTGTTTTTATCCGTTAATGCTATTTCTAATGCTGTTTTAATCTCCTGTGGTACATATGCCACTGGTTTAATACGTCCACTATCTAAATTACGAAGACGACCCTTCGCATAAATAAAGGATTCAATAAATTTTTGACGTTGAGATGCTGTGGCACTAGCCAATTGGCTAACATCAATATTACGAATAGCAGCTACACGGCGTGGGTCTGCTACCGTAAGCCCTACATCCCAACTAAATAACGTTTCTACTACTCGGAATTTATTTCCTTCAAAATCAACCGCATCAGTTTCACCTAAATCTTTTTTAGTTAATCCTGCTTTAGATCCTCTAGGATAAATCCCCATGACACCATCATCACCATGACATACAATCCAAACGGAGCCACACTTACCAGCTACAGTACCACCCATATTAACATTTTGGTATCCATAGTGTGTCTTATCTGTAGATAACACATTATATCGTTTAGCTAACCCATTAAACTCGCCCACATTGATATCTGTATCGCCGTAGAACAACATACTTGCCACGGTTTGACCAAAGCCTTCAATATGTGCTGCATCTTCTGTTTGTCGAAAACGCATTGGATCATTAGATAACATAAGCAACTTTACATCTACACTAGAACGGTCTTCAAGCATTGCGGCCGTATCTGTTACTTGTCTAGTGCTAGATTTGGTATTTGGCACACCACGGTTAATCGCACGTACGTGAGGGTTTGGCAATGCTGTGCGTTGTGTTGTTAAGTTACCAGTAGGTAAGTTACCCTCTTTGAAACGTAAATCTTGCATGATAGGATTAGCTTGGTTTAACACCTCAATAATGCTATCAATTCCATCTTTAGAACCTTTATACCGTTTATGTAAATCCATTAACGTCAATGCTTCTGTACCAAATGTTGGCATATTTCATCACTCCTTTACTTCATTCGATATACATCAAAGTTTGTATTATCGTAAAAATTAACTCCAGATCCGCTTCCTTGTCCACTTAAACGGCCTGTATCTTCTGCTACTAGATCGCCAATCATGGCAAATGCCTTTACAAGGGCCACATTATTCCCAATGCCATTCACCATGAGCACCTCTCGCAGATTGGGAATATCCTTTTCTAGGTATTCAATACCCGCTCCTGCTTTAGCAATGGTGGTATCAAAATTGGAACCTAATTCCTTTACAGTTTCTTCTTTCCAACTTTCTGCTTGTGCCTCTTGTAATCCATCAATATGATTCAGTAAGGCATCTCCCATAGTTTGTAGATAGCCCATACCAAACTTAGCGATTTGCTCCGCACCTTCTTGAGATACACCAATGTTACGAAGAATTTCACCAAAGGCCTCCGCATTCTGCTCATCAATGCTTTCCCCTTCACCTAATAAACTGGTAAAGTCATATCTATCAGGTACTCCTGTAGTTTGTTCTGTCGTATTAGCAGTGTCCGCAGAATGTGTTGAGGTATCCGTTATACTATTTGTGTTATCATGAGTATCTTGTACCTCTGTATTTGGTTCTTGTGTCACTGTATTTGTGGATTCATTATCCATTTGACTCTCCCACCTTTCTTGTAATCAATTCATTAATACGCTCTTGATGTTGAATGTATTCTAGCTCCGCTAATTGCTTTTGCTCTATACCTTTTACACCAAGTAATGTAGCAATATTCTTTACTATATCTATGCCTACAGACCGTCTCCCTTCATTAAAGAATGATTGGGAATTGCCTGTAAAAGTTGTCTGCATGATACAGCATGTGTCTAGTAACCGCATGAGAAACCAACGCCCCTCTTCGGTACCCAATACAGCTTCTAACCCCTTGCGATCCCGATTCTGAATTTCCATCTGCCGAATCTCTCGAATAAGTTCATCTTTCTTCTTGACACCATACTCTATCATTCTTCACCACCTAATCCTGGCATACCTAGCCAATTTCCTACTACTGATTGATTAGTATTCGCTGCTTCCGCCATATCCTTTGTCGCTTTCGCTAGATTAGGGGCTTGTTCTAACATCTGTTGTTGTTGCATTTGTTCTTGTTGTGCCATCATCGCTTGCTGTTCTGCCTCTATCTTAGCTTGTGTTTCTTCATCGCTAAAAGACATCGCAGCAGGTGCACCTAAATACTTAAAGTATTCATTAACAAGTCCTATTGGGTTAATTTTTGCTTTCACCTCTGGATATACTTGCATCATGTTCATGGCAAAACCAAATGCTTGTTCGATAGTGGTTAAACCTGCCAATTTTTGCGCTTGTGCTAATGGAGACGTAAAGTCTACTTTAATTTCCTTATCTGATAACGTTTCTCTTAGTTCTTCTGGTATTGGTGGGAATATTTTCGCATCTGATAGAATAGCGTAGGTGCGTTCAATTACATTATTTAAAAACTCGTATTGTAATCTTTCAACTACAGGACCTAGTTGTTGTAACTTTTCCTGTGTTCGCTCCATGACCTCTCGTGCCGTCATTTGACCGCTATCTAGCTGTTCTAACATCAAGAATAGGTCTGCATTATAACATCGCTTAATATTCTCACGTGTTTCCATGACAATTTCACCTAATGGTCCCAATTGCATGTTTACATCAAACAAGGGCTTTACCACATCATTAGGGTTATCTGTGGTTGTAATTCCCCCTGGAATCAGATTCACATTGTACGCTAGCGAAGAGGATACTTGCATTGGCGGTTTTACCATTAACTCTACCGCTCGCAATCTATCACTCATCAAGGTTTGTAACATCTTTACATCATCATTGGCATACCACCCAGCACCAACTGCATAGGTTTCATTTCCTACTACTTGATACCTTGCTACACATACAGGAAAGGTGTTGAATCCACCTACTTCTAGAAAGGTTTCTTCCCCTTCTAGCCAATAATAGCTCCGATATTTCATATGCCGTTTACCGATTTTACCATTTACATAGTCCCGATTAGGTTCTACTAACCAATATACAGTGTATGTATCTGCACTGTATGTATGATTACGAAGTAAGTCTTGCATTCTAGGTGGTATAGATTCCACACTAAACTGTTCTGCAATCTGCATTAGGGTCATTGCCCGCTTCACAGTAAATGTATCTACGATACCATTACCACCTACACTCATGGCATAGGTGCCAATGGTAAACTGTTCTACACGGATCCCTGTTCGTGTATCTCTAAATATACCCATAGCAGCTTGCCCATAGGCTAATTCTTGATACGCTTGGTAACATCCTATATAGAAGTTACTCTTTCCAAAAATAGATTGCATAATCTCATGCCGTTGATCTAAGACGGCTGACATTTCATGATTTGCCTGTAATCCACTATTGGCCAATGTTAGTTTGAACCATTGTCTGCTTGGCGGTGTTAATCCACTCATAACTCCACTAGCAAAAATATCATTGCAATGTGATGCATAGCTATCTAACAAATGACTGGTATCATAATCAATGGCTTTCCCATTTTTGTCATTCAATTTACCTATGAAAGGTAACTGATATTTCTTAATTTCACGCCATACTTTTACATGTGATTGCTGTGCATCAAATAGATGCTCTACCTTTTGACTGACTTCTTTTGTATTGCCTAGCTCTTTAAATTTCGCTCCTGTTGGAGCTCTAGCCAATAAGCTCATAGAATCACCTTATCCTAATTTATTACGCCCTGCACTAGACAATAATGTATCTGTTGTACGAGTTGAGGAGAACCCACGTTTTTTACGTTGATTTTCTTTCGCCATCGTATCATCATCTACCTCATTATTTTCTACTGTAGGTGATGGTGCTGGAGGTTTAATCTCTGGCACCTCTGGCTGTTTAACTCCTAATAATTTTCCTACAAATCCACCACACATACTATCCACTCCTTTCCTTATTCTTAACCAAATGGATTATATTTTGTATTGGCCATTGGTGGTACTGCTTGCGCATACATGTCCTCTTGTGGCACTGTATACGCAAATGTAAGAGCTAAAGCATCACCTTTATCTGGCGAATGTCCTAATCGCTCTTTAATTTTGTCCTTACTTTCTAGTACAATACGTCCTCTGGTATCAAAACTATAGGTTGGTGTTGCTAGATCAGCTCGCAGTGAGCCATCATCTGGCAAACTTCCTCCTTGCTTTATCCATTGGGCCATTTCATACCACATTTCAGCACGTTTATTGACAAATCGTTCCGATTTCGATGCTTGGCTTCCAAATGGTACTTCGATAATGTGACGGTAACCCATCTGCCGTAGACGGTCTATTACCCCTTCACCTCGACCAGCATCTATAAAGACTGCCCTAGGCTTATGCTCTTGGATAAGCCCAGCCACAATATTAGCAATTTGCATGTTATCTAGTCCCTTGTACCGCAGTGGCTTATAGGCAACTAATCCCTTACGTATTGCAATTGTGGTTGCATCGTTACCAAAACGTGCAATATCTACCCCTAACACAAGCGGACTGTATTGAATATCTCGTGGTGCTACTGTCCGCTTCATGGCCATGTTAATATCATCAATACTCACCAATACATTTTCTGCACTAGCTGTGAAATCACAATATAGCTCCTGTCGAATAGCATTTTCTGTCATCTCGACCATCATTGCCTCTAATTCTTCTTTCGGTATGATCTGGCTATCATCAACTGTATACATACATGTATACCACCCCGAATTGGAATCTTCTTGTAATTTCTGTGCTTTTAAAAATAGTTCATAGAACCGATTTTGCCCTTTTGGTGTTCCTATAAATATAGCCCACCCAGTTCTATCAGATAAAGCTGGACGAATAATTTCATCAAACACTTCAGGTTTCATTTGGGCGTATTCATCTAGCACTACACCATCTAAATACAACCCACGTAAACTATCTGGATTATCTGCCCCTCGGATGTAAATTCTCGGTCCTGCACGACTCCTATGTTTAGTTGGTAACTCTACATACAATTCACTTTCATTTACCCGTATACCTGGTATGACACTGGTATAGAACTTCAAATATGACCAAGCAATTAGCTTAGCTTGCGTTCGTAGTGGTGCTACATACGCATATTGTGGTGATGGTAAATTGTTTTGTATAGCCATTTTTATCACATGGTTTATAGTAGCTACCGTTTTTCCAAACCTACGATGTGCGACAATCACATTAAAACGATGTGCTTCTATAGCTGGATGTATGAAATCTCTCCATAGGGGCCTTGGTGTGTATGGAATCGTTATGTTAATTCTCTTCACCTTGACTCTCCCATCCAATGGCTAATTGTATAGCACTTCCATCTTTTCCTGTTAATTCTGTTTTATCCACAGGTTTATACCCAGCTCTGTCTAAAAAGTCTTTTGCCACTGTAATTCTTTCTCGTGGTTTCGTCTTAGGATCCTTTAAGATGTTACACATCACTCGAAACGCTTCTTTTGCTTCAAATACAAAGGCTTCTCGTAACTCTCTATCCATATCATCCTTACAGACTTGTAAGTATGCCAACACTTCATTATCCTTCATAAGATTAGAGGCTTGTTGCTGAGCTGACTTTTCACTATAGCCTGCATTAATTGCTGCTTGTCTCATATTTTTACATTTTAATGCCATATATTCTTTGACAAATCGTTTCCGTTGCTCAGTTAACATACTTCCTCACCTCCTAGATTTGAAATATTTTGGCATGAAAAAAGCACATTCTTTAAAGACTATGTGCTAAAAGTCCTGATTTGATGTGTATCTATAATTATGTAATGAACGCCTTATGTAGGTTATACCCATCACATACTATTAATATATCACACTTTTTTTCGATTTTGTCGCCTACTTTTTTGATATTTTTAATACCCGATGTTCTACCATATATAACGACATAATTTGCAACAGTTCATTAATAGCTGCATAGTATACATCTCTTGTTAAACCCATTGCAATCATACAGTTAATAGATCGTTGTTTCCCATAATACTTACGTTCACATAACTCTCTGAGTACCGCATTCAGCTCACATTCACAAGACTCAACCGCTTCTACTAATCGTTCTGGATAATCAATGTGTATTCTTGCCTTACCGTCAACAATATACACCTCTCGTAGGGGCGTTATATTAGACACCGCTTCTTGTCCAGTAGGGTCTTGTATCCATCCACCTCCAGCTTTCTTTTTTACTGGATCTAACCTAGCTTGTAAAACAGCACGTTTTATATCTTGGTAGTGATACAAATACCACTCTACTTGCTTTTTTAGTTTTATATGCATTGAATCACCACCTTATCGTTATCTACTATTCCAAGCCTTTGCCGCGGCTAAATACTGTGGCTTATCTTCAAAGGATACAGTAGCACCACAAACATCACATACCACCATATTATGTCGTACTCCCGTGCCTACGCCAATCACTGTGCGCACCTCTGGGTTCCGACAAAATGGACATGGTGCCAACCCATTTTTATAGTTTGCCTTTTTCTTCATAGGTTCTCCTAGGTGATTCACTCTTAAGCCTTGCTTCACGAAATTTCTTTTGTTTTTCTATCATGCAAAGTCTTTCTTCCTCTGACATACGCCCATGATAGACGTTCTCACAAGGCTCCTCACTTAGCAAGTTATAGGCAATCGCCCTTTGTTGCGATACTCTGCTTGCTCTTTCATTCACTGCACGATTCGTCTTAGCACAGTTTGGGCAATAGATTTGTCTTGCAGAGCCATCAAAGAGTTTTTCACATCGCTTACATCGTTTTATCATCCTAGCATATCCCTTTCGCTATTCAATGATTATTTACTTTCAAACAGTTGCTCTTGTGCTCTTCTTCCCTGTATATATGCTTTGGTTTCATTGAGCATTTTGTTCACTAGTGTAAGCTCCTTTTCATCAAGTTCTATCCAGTCTGTAACGTATTTAAAGCTACCATCTTTTGTAATGGCAGTTCCACTAAATCTAACTTCACTTGGTATTTGAGTTATTTTTTCACCAACAACCGCTTCCATATATTTGATTTCTAACCGTTTTATGATCAACATAACTCCAAGAAATATATAGTCGCCTCGTTCTGTTCGCATATGACTATTTACAATGCTTACCAATTCTTTCCAGGCGGTGTAAAATGACTCTCGTCCATCTTCTCGTGCTGTCATAGAGTAAACTGATTTACCGCCCGCATCATTTCCTTTCACATAATCAAATGTTTTTGTGCTACCAACTACAGCTATTTTACGAATGAGCATTGCATCACCTCCACATAACCTTAGTTTATTTCAGGATATTGTTTCTAATCTCATGCACCTGTGGTTATCTACATTTATTTTCCAGTCGAACCAAAGCCTTTATCTCCTCGATCTGTATCAGATAATTCTTCTACTTCAACAAGATTAATTTTTGGTGTAGCTACTAAATAGCCTTGAGCAATTCTATCGCCTTTATTGATTTGATAAGGAATCATGCCTTTGGTTTCATCATTGACATAAATGGCCGCCACTTCTCCGCGATAATCCGAATCAATAACCCCCATCGAATTTGGCATACGCAATGGTGTATCTACCCCCATAGAGCTACGTGGTACTAATTGCAATACATATCCTACTGGCACTTCTAAAGCTACGCCTAAGCCAATTCTATACGTACGCTCTTCCCACACAGTGACATCTTCTGCTGCATAGAAATCTAATGCGCCGCTTCCTTCAGTTCCATAAGTAGGTAAGATGGCATCCTTATGTACACGTTTTACCTTAATAAACATCCCATTAGCTGTAGGTGCTGTTTCTTTATTTTCTGTATTTACCACAGGTTGTGACGGAGTATCCGCTTCCGCAGTATGCGGTTCTACCGTTGTGGTTTCTTCTGCTTTTGGTGGTTCTACTGTTGGCGGTTCTTCTGTCGGTGGTTGTACATTGCCTACTTCCTCCGCTTTATGTTCTTCTGTATGTGTCTCTTCTGTATGGGTTTCTTCCACTTTATTTTCTTCTACACTTGGTTGCACTGTATTTTCTAATTCCATGATTAATCTCCTTGTCCATAACAATAGTAATTTAAAAGTACCACGGTAACTTTAACTTGTATCCATAGCGTCCCCTCCTCTTAGCACTCTACTTTATAAGGACATCGCCCACTAGGACACGTCTCATCGAACACAGGTACCTCCACATAAAGCATGGCTACCCGTAGTTCACAATTCTCTATATCGTTCCCTTCCTTTGTGCAGGATAGGCAACTACCCTGTAGGGCATGTTCTGCTAAGGTACTTAGGTATCCCTCTTGCTCTCGGATTTCCGCATCATCAATAGTCCCTTTCTGAACAATTTCTATGTCGTACCGCCCTATAGCCCTTACGATTTCTCGTTTTGCATCTTCATCTAATCCATCAACTAAATTGATCATCAACTTATGCGCTAGGGTGGCACACATATTCGCCATTTTTTTGTTTTCTTTTTCTAAATGCAGTGGCTCTATAATATCTCTCATAACCCTACTTATAAATGCTACGGTGGTAAAGTTCTGCTTGTTTTTAGCATTAAAATATCTTAGTGTGCCTGCATTAGGATTTATCTTAGGTTCTTGCTTTATAGGCTTTACATTTTGTGCACCGATTAGCATTCACAATGTACCCCTTTCCCTCTATATATAAATTTATATTTCGTTCTGGACATTCACGTGTAGTAAATACTCCACCAGTTTTAGTAACGATATTGGCATGCTTACATGTTCTTGCTTTCTTATACTCCTTGGGTCTTCCCATGCTGACTCCTTTCTAAAACGGAATTTCCTCATCATTTTTGGTAAAAGCATCATAGTGGCTGCCTACATCTTTTTGCTTTACCAATTGTATTCCCACCCGTTCTGCGATTACTTCTGTGATGTATCGTTTCTCTCCATTTTTTTCATAGGATCTAGTTTGTACACTACCTACCACAATCACAGGCTGCCCTTTTTGTATAATCCCTACTTCTTCCGCATAGGTCCATGCCACGACATTATGAAATGAACTAATTTCCTTATCCTCTGAAATACGTTTATTCGTAGCTATCGAAAATAAACACACTGCCTTACCTGTTTTCGTGTACCGTAGTTCTGCATCTTTCACTGCATAGCCTACAAGTACGATTTGATTGTTTTCCATACTAACCTCCTTTATGTACAACATCGTTCCATATAAACTTTATTTCTAGGTGTATTCAACTCTTTTGTTTTCCACCACTTTTGATTACTCTTCGGTTCCTCAATCTTTATGAGACGATAAAATCGATAGGGATATCCAGCTAAACTTACTCCCTCTACAATGCTATCTGTCTCTACATAGTATCCTTTCGGTGGAATGATGACTTCTGCCCAGGTATTTGCTTGTAATCGCTCTTTTTTTACTTTTGGTTTCTCCAAGTTTTGGCTAGATACCCATTTACGTTTAAAACCAGTAGCCTCTAACTTACGATCACTTTCCTTAACAAAATAGCTTGCAATCCGAACCGCATCACGCCACTCACCTTGATAAGCTTCTTTTTTAGAATATCCGTGAGGCCATAACCCCTTTAATTCTTTCACCGTCATATCTTGTATTCGATTCACCAGAATATGAAAGTGTATCCTACGTTCTCCTTCGCAAGTGTAGATATACTTCAACGGTTGTCCTAGCTTTGCATACCTTCTACGCAGCTTTTTGATGAACAATGTAATATCTTTTTTTGCTTGTTTCAAAGTGGGTTCTATTTCATAGGTGAGAGTAATATAAAAATCTTCTTCATGAAAATTGATATCTATTAACATACGCAACTGTGCTTCTGCATTCTTTTGATTCTGCAATGCCATTTGCAGTGGTGTAATCTTTTCTTTCTTTTGTCGTACACTTTGTTTTTTATACGTTCTTCCTGTATGGTAATCTGTAACTTCACACATTGTTTTTCCGTATACTTTTTTTCGATATCTCATTAGTACCTCATATGGTCGAAAAAATAATATACATATCTAGTCAATACAAGGCCTTTCAGCCTTTTATTTTAGTCCTAATATCTATATCATTTTTCTTTGAAAATCTACTATTTCTCTGTATTTCTTCTACCATATGTGGTATACTATAAATAAGGTTGTATCTACATATGGATATATGAGACCACTTAGTTCCCGCTAAGTGGTCTTTTTTTATGCACTTCGCTCCGCTACTTTTTCCTTTAATACTTTCTTGATAGCTTTGGACTCTGGACCATGCACTACTGCATGATGACAATACCAACATACACAACATAAATTATCTAGATCATTCGTTCCACCATTTGAACGAGGTTCTATATGATGAATCTCTTGTGCTGGTGCTCCACAGATAATACAGCTATGATGATCCCTTGCTTTTACTAAATCTCTCATCTTATTTAATTCATACTCATATTGATTTCTCTTTTTACTTCGTGCCTTTAACGGAGTTCTTTTTAATTGTGATGTTCCCCTAGATAAAGCAGTCTTTGCTCGTAATGGTGTTTTCCTCTGTAGTGGTGTTCGTTTAAGCATGCCATTCCCGTCCTATCTGTGATTCTACGATGCGTAACTCTAACTTTTTAATATTGATAGCTTCATCTACAGAACGATACATGACTCTTGCCTTATCTCGTTCCATTCGTAACTGACTAACAGACACATCCCCAACGACTAATTCTCGAATCAATGAAACGGCTGTTTTTTTATCTCGCTCATCTTCGATTTTTCTCGCCTTGGCCAACTTATAGGCACGTTCTGTTTCTGCTAACTTGATACCTCGTTCTTTCAATAAGGCTAATGCCGTATTCAATTCACTTCGTAATTGCTGTAACTCTTGCATTAAATCTTGCATGTGCTCGCTCCTTAAGATGTTTTTGATGACAATCTTTACATACTTTAATAACTTTTCCATCCTCACGAATATATAACCCACCTTTGTTGGTGATATCTAAACCGCACTTAATGCATTTCATTTTCTTCATGTTCTGCCACCTCTTTTGTAATAGCTTCGTAATATTGATTTTTAACAGGATACCGTTTTTCGATACGAATCTCTTCCGCCACAACATGAACAACCTTAATCCCTTGCAATAGTACAGCTTCTCGTTCCTCGTAGTGTTCTGCTATACGCATGTATGTCAATGCTACAGCTATGACAATCCACATTAATAAGGACATATAGATATACTGTTCATTACGAGGATCAACCACCCAACAGATGACAGGACAACTACCTGCTATTAACAATGCGATTTTTAATAAGGTGTTATCCCGTATATCGACTAACCAAAGATACTGTTTGCCAATCCATTTCAATACTGCCTTTATAGTTTCCATTTTTCTTTTCCTTTCTGTGATATACTAAATTAAAAGGAGTGTGATTATATGTCTAAAATTACTGTTATATTTCCTGACGCTTCGTCCCTAGAGGTGATAGCCCCTGATCCCAAAATTTGTCCATGCTGTAACTATGGTATTCAAGCTCAAAATTTATTTGTTTCTGATGTAGAGTATATTAAAGATATCTATTCGTTTATCGTTGTACATCAATGTCCAAACTGTTCTAAATACTTCATCACTGAGTACATACAAGACCCTATTTTTATCCATGATGTTGATTTAACCGAATTTGTAGCTAGACCTTATACCATACCTTTTAAAATATCTATTTCTAATGAAAGTAGCTTAACAGATATATCAGAGAGATTTTTAGAGGTGTATAAGCAGTCTCTAATGGCTGAGCATTATGGACTTCATCATTTAGTCGGTATGGGATTACGTAAATCATTGGAGTATCTTTTACAAGATTACCTATCGATTATCAATCCAAATGATATTGAAAAAATTAAAAGCTCTACTTTATCTCAAAACATTAAATTAATACCAAATGAAAATCTTAGATCCCTTGCTACTGCTTCTAATTGGCTCGGTAATGATCATGTTCATACTTCTGTAAAATGGCCTGATAAAGATATTTCAGATTTGAAAGCTTTTATAGATGCACTTACCTATTTATTGCTAACAGAGCTTTCCATACTTTCTGCTAAAGAAATGATATCTCGTAAGTCATCTAACGGATCAACCTTGTAAATCATTCTCCCTTCTTCCCAATACTCAACGATAGTTCTGTTTGGAAAGAGGGGATTATTATTTTCTACATACGTTAACTTTGTTATAGTCACTCTTTCTGCACTTATAAATGTTTTTAAATCAGTACCTTCATCAGCATATATCTCATAATTTCTCATAGGTACACCTCCATTGCCCCATAGATGTCTTGAGGTACTGACACCTTTCACAATGTTCCATACATATAATGTTATCCACCTGGCTACAATGCACATATGCTCTAGTTTGTTTATCCCTTTCATCGCATATGGTGCATATAGACTTTTTTCTTTTTTTAATCATTGCTAAGTAACCGTTTTAGATACGATTGTGAAGGCATAATTCCATCTGGTGTAACTAGAACAATCGTACGTTCACGACCAATGTCATCTCCACGTAAATATGCTAATAGCCGTGGTTTGATGACTGAGTATGTATGTGTGTTCGTTTCACGATTATGGATTACCTCTACATACGGTAAGTCTCCTGATTTTCCACCAGCCATCAATCTTGCTTTCGTATACCCTAAGGCAACCGCTGCCACATCGAGTGGCGCAATATCTGGTAATAACTCTACACGATCCATTACATTGTCTAAAGCTTTTAACCTAGTCATTAATTCATCCATGATGTACTCCTTTCTTCTAACTATATTTTTCTGTATCTATTCAGTTATAGCTGCATTATTAAGACAAAACCTAGAAAATCTCTAATGTGATTTTTATAGGACCTTTTACTATTTCTGAACACTCCAATTCATACCGAAGAGGAGTGTTCTTTTTTAGTTTCTCCTTATGCAATATATTTTTAGGACATAAGCTAGTTGATTCAAATTCTTTTTCTTCTATTTGACTTTTAAATCTAATACTTCCTATCCAGTTTCCATCTGTCTGGTATCTTATTATTTTTCTTGCCATATAGTTTCTACCTCCCTATAGCAACTCATCTATAGTACATTGAAGGTAATCAGCTACTGCCTTTACATTACTTAATTTTGGATTCGATGTTCTCCAATGGGATATGCTCCCTACGGAAAGTTTTACAGAGCGCTCCAGCTTGGCAATGCTGACGCCTTTCTCCTTGCACTTCTTCTTAATGTTTTCATAAATTTTCATGGTCTCCCTACCTCTTTATGCTGAATACATTCATTGACTTTCAAAACCGTATATTTTATAATCAAATTAATCTCAAAACTTTTTTTCTAACACGAAAGGAAGTGGTTCTTATGAGCCAATTTTTGATGATTGCCTGTGCCTTTTAATATCCGAGCTCGCTTTGGCTTAAAAGCGGTCGTCCTAGCGGCCTAAGGAAGATTAACTCCCATAGCAACGGTCTTTTCAACCGTTTGTTTGTCACAGCTCTAATAGATCGCAGCGTCTAGTATATATCGTCTATTTCATGCGGTGACCGCAATGCAAGAGGTAGGCAAACCCCTATGGCAATATAGCTTTGACTTGAAAACCCAAAACTATATTGGTTAAGCAGCTAAGAGTATTTAATGCTCTTGGCTGTTTTTCATTTAGTAAATCCATATTAAGAAATTAAATACATATTACCCACTCCCTTTCTTCTTTAGAATTACTTCCCCATTGCGGGGACTGAAACATTGTGATTTCTGCTCCTTACTTTGGGAATCTTGGATCACTTTCAAATTTCCCTAACTCTAAATATATTTTTGCTTGAGTGAAAGTAGCCAATCCTAACTTATATGCCAATAATTTATCCGTTTTTTCTATCTTTTTTATTATTTGCAACTCGTCCATTGAAGCCACATGCATGCTTCGTAGCCACTCATTTTGTTCTTCCGTCAATCCTGGTAACATAGTTCCTCCTTTGAATATCCGCTTCACTATTTTATGGTTATTTTTAAAACTCATGAGTTACCAAACTTGTATATCATGCAAGTTTTAGTTTAAAAAAATTTCTACTCTATCCGGAATCGTTAACTCAAGCCAGTTACTAATAATTGTAGCTTCTGCGCAATTAAATTTACTTTGCCCGTTAAGTTTATTTGATACTGCTGTAACTGATAAATCCAACTTTTTAGCAACATCCGAATATGTTAATCCCTTTTCAAATAATTTAACTTTCAATTTATTCATATCCATTTGTACCTCCCTTTATATTTCTTGCATATTATGCAAGTTCTGTAATTAGAATATCATCATACAAATAATATGTCAATAATGATATGCAAGTTTTTTTCTTTTATTTTCATTTTTTCTTGTACATGGTACAAGTATTCTGATATTATATAAAAGAAAGGAGTAATCTCATGAGTAAAGACATTATAAATCAAACCATAGGAAAAAACATTAGATATTTTAGAAAATTAAGAGGTTTAACACTATTAGAACTAGGTAATCTATTAGGACTTAGTGAGGGAACTATACAAAGATATGAATCAGGTAATATCACTAACGTTAGTATCTCAATGGCATTAGAATTTTCAAAGGTTTTAGATACTACGCCACAGATACTAATGGGGTGGGAACCTATTACATATACCCCAGAACAAGAAATGCTTTTAGCTGAAACCGCTTCATTTACTGATGAACAATATGATAAGCTATTTGACTATATTAACTTTCTTAAACTTTCTAAGTCTTCTTAGTGTATATATAAAAAAGAGAAGCCTTGGATCTCATCTAGGACTTCTCTAAGGAACAACTTTCTAAGTTAGTGGAGTATATTTTAATTTTAAAGTCTTTATAGGATTAGGAGGAACATATCATGCCATTTAACACTTTTATGTATGCCACACTTATTATTGAGGTATTATTAATAGTTTTGTTTCTTTCATTAATAAAAAAATTCTCCAATTACCCTAATCGAGTGTTCTGTAAATCTACCTTGATTATTATTGAAGTCATTGCTTTACTTATGTTTGTCTTCATTGCAACTGGACTTAATAACCACACTTTCCACTATCATAAATCTATGTATTTATTTTATGTTTCTCTCGTTAATGTGGTATATCTAGGTGCCTTTGCCTATGTAAGATTTAAATCTATTTGGAAAACAGGTCTAGTTATTATACTCGGCATATTACCATTCGTTTGTATTCTTCCCATTCTATGGCTTTTATTTACTAAATCTAATAATGCCTCTACCCCTATACTTACACCTGTAGAATCTTTACCTACAATATCATTAGTACAACCAACTGAACCTACGAGTTCTATGGAATCATCCAAACCGTTCTATAAATGCCTCTCTTTTAGATTATTCCGCATCAATCAAATTAGTATTCTTTATATATTAATTATTATACTAATTGGCTTATCCATACATCAATCTATTCAAATTAACTCTCTTAGGAATGATATCCACTCTATTGAAGATAATGTTGCCCCTCTTTACACTACAACGAGTGAGATAAATAAAACTTTAGAAAAATTATCAGATGATATAGATTCTATTAGAAGTCAAATTGAAGAAGTAAAGGACTCTTCCACACCGACTTACTCGCCTACCTATATCCCTACTTATTATCCTAAGTATTATACGTATTAAATCAATAGTATAAAGGAGCTACTATGCAAATATTTGATATAAAAGATACAAATTTTGAATAATTTTTAATTTAAATTATATCATATACCATAACTCTTATTGACGGGTATATTTTCCTATAGTATACTGTTACTAGAGAAAACGTACTGACCTTACGAGCGAAGTACACCACTCGTCAACCTAAGGGTTGGCGAGTTTTTTTTGGAGGTTTTATCTATGTCGAAACCATTTACATCTCTCAACTCTTTATTGCGATTAATGCGTAAAAGAAATATTTCAATAAAAAAAGGGACTGAAGGAAGCAAGGTTAAAAATATTCTTTCAAGAGAAAATTACTACTCCGTTATTAATGGATATAAGGATATATTTCTCGATCAAACGATTACTGAATCTTCTGGTGATGATTATTATATTTCTGGTACAACATTCTTCCAAATTTATGAGGTATATTGTTTCGATAGAGAATTACGTCACCTACTACTTCGGTATCTATTGCAAGCTGAAAAAAATCTTGCTACTAAACTTGCCTATCATTTTTCTGATAAGAATAAAGCGGAATTTAGCCATTTAAATATTAATAATTTTTCTAAATCAGATCTCCACACTACAACAAGACTTATATCCATATTATCAACAGTTACTCAAAAAAACTCTAAATTTCAAGACTCTGGATTTTATCACTACCTAACAAAACATCAATCCTTGCCTTTATGGGTCTTAGTCACTAAGCTAACTTTTGGTGAATTAACTTATTTTTACAAGTCTATGCTTCCAGTTCTTCAAGAGAAGGTACTTGGAAATATCCTAGATGACTATCATTCAGAGTTTGGCTTTGAAGTTTCTTTACCAACATCAACATTAATCAATAATTTCAACGACATGCTAGATACATTAGTTTCCTATAGAAATATTTGTGCTCATGGTGATAGGCTATATAATCATCGTGTTAGAAAGGGAAAACATACTCGGAAACTCTTATTCTTTCACCTAACTACCCCAAAAGGTAGTGAAACATCATTATGGGGTCTCATTTTAACATTGCGACTATTTTTACCTTATCATGATTATAAATGTATGATACAAAATATGATAAGTAGCCTAGCTACTCTTTCAAAAGCTATTCCACAACAACAATTCAACTCGCTTCTTAATAAAATTGGACTTACACTGCAATGGAAGGATTCACTACTTTCATTAATTTAATATCCAAATAGATAGTATCCCTATTGATATATTTTATGGGCCTATATATAATAGAGACAAGATAAGTGCAATCATCCCTCAGGGGACCTGTATGGAAAATAACCTTCTCTATTATATAGAGAGGGTTATTTTTTTACAGGAGTTATGTTATGGCAATGAAACGTGCAAATGGAACTGGTTCCGTTTATAAGATGAAACATAAGAAGTTACGCAAGCCATATCGTGCTATGGTGTATATTGGCCAAGATAGCAATGGCAAAAATATTCGTAAAACAATCGGTACCTTTGCTACACAAAAGGAAGCCTACGATGCCATCGCTAATTATGTCTACGATCCTATGAAAGTGCATCGTGATACAGTTCCCTTCTATCAATGTTGGGACTGGATGTTACTAGAAAAGCAACGCCAAGGTATAGATATAAAGAAAGGAAAATTTGAAGCTGTGAAACCTAAACTGTCCAGTATTTGGTCTATGCCTATAAAAGACATTCGATTAATTCACCTACAGAACATCATTGATCAATATAAGCATTTAGGGCGTTCTTCCCATGATGCTATTTATAAAGCTATCAATGGTGCTTTCAAAGAAGCTATTAAGAATGATATTATCACAAAGAACTATGCCCTAGATATTACACTTCCTCCTGCCATTAAATCAAACATACATAAACCCTTTACTCCAGAGGAGATTACCATATTATGGCAGCATACTGATGATATCCTTGTACGTGTAGTGTTAATCTATATCTATACAGGAATGAGACCTATTGAGCTCTACCAGGTGAAACTAGAGAATGTAAATCTAAAGGAACAATATCTAATTGGCGGTTCAAAAACAGCTGCTGGCAAGGATCGTATCATACCTTTAGCTGATTGTATTATGCCCTTTATAAAAGAGATTTACAGCAAAGCACATTTCTCACGTTCAGAAACATTACTACCACCCAAATTAATCCCTACACGCTTATCAAGGCCTATAGAGCGCCTATGTAACTCATTAGGACTCTCTGACCATAAGCCACACGATACACGTCATACGTTCATCACCCTGGCACGCAATGTCGATATGGATATCTATATCCTAAAATCCATTGTAGGACATTCACACAGTGGCGACGTAACCAGTGATGTATATACCCATAAGACAAGAAAACAATTCCTAGATGCCGTTAATACATTACCTGTAACGTTTACTGAGGAAATGATGAGTATGGTGAAATAAGCTTAGTTATAAACAATAAATTAAAAGGAGAAATCTATGAAAATTACATCACTAACTATTAATGACTTTAGATGTTTCAAGGATTCAAAGTTTACAATTGGTCAAAATATTACTATTTTTTCTGGCACTAATGCCGTTGGTAAATCTACAATTCTTGGCTTATTAGGAAACTCTTGTGAATTAAAATCTAATAAAGGTCGTCCAATATTACAATCTGCCTTTAGATGTGAATGGAGTGATTTATTTAAAATGTCTCCTACATTTGACACTAGCAAATCAAATATTGCAAGTATTTCATACGATAGTGAACCTGACTTAAAGTACAGAATAACATGGCAAGAAAACAATACACGAGGAAGACTTATTCCTTCAACTAAAACTGCAGATGGCAAACTATCAAATGCAAAACTGTCACATCCTTCTCTATATTTAGGCCTATCACGTTTATTCCCATTAGGAGAAGCCTTAATATCATCTGACAAGAATCCAATAGCTATTGATAATATTTCTGATTCATTTCTTACGAATTACCAAAAAATTCTCTCTATCAATGAGAATATTCAATCAGTTAATCGTGTTTATCTTGATGGGAATAATAAATCACCTATCGGTATTAATACGGATAAATATGACTATCTTACTAATTCAGCTGGACAAGATAACCTAGCACAAATCCTTTTAGCAGTTGAATCATTTAGAAAGTTACAAATAGATTTTCCTGACGATTATAATGGTGGACTGCTATTAATTGATGAACTTGATGCTGCATTGCATCCATCTGCACAGAATAAGTTATTTGATTATTTATATAAATCTTCTAAAGAATTAGATTTACAAATTATATTCACTACTCATAGTATTTCTTTACTTGATTATGCACGTTTAATTGCTGAACCACAACAGCATTCACATAATGATATCAAACCGATAGAAATATACTTTTTGAGTCGTGCCAATAACGAACCTACTCCAACAATTATTTCTTCACCTGGTCCATTATTGTATAAAAATCTTCTGCAAGAAACATCAACTAGAATGAACCAAAAAATTAAAATTATTACTGAAGATGCTGAAGCAAGATGGGTCCTTAATCACCTATTACCAGAATCTATTTTGCACAAAGTTAATTTGCTTAATACAACTGTTGGTTGTAATGAAGTATTATCCTTAAGTAAATGTGATCCAACTTACTTTGGCACTAGAATTATAATTCTCGATGGAGATATAAAAACTAAAAGAGGAAATATGGATGATATTGCCGCACAAAATGCCTCTGGACATCATATTTATATCCTTCCTTCAACAAAATCTATTGAAGAAAGTCTATATGATTTTCTGACTTCTAACTCCGATAATTCTAATGAATATTTAAATCAACCTATGTGCCTAGTAAACGGTCTTACTTATAATTATTTTAAAAATACTGATTTATCAAAATTTAAAAGAAGAGGAAAAAAAAGAGAAAAGCTAAAAGAATGGTTTAAATATCATCAAGCGCAATTTGATGATACAAATTTATTTGGCTATTGGATTAAAGACTATGAACAAGAAGGAAATGATTTAATTGAGGCTATCAAAAATGCAGTATCTATTATTTCTAAAAAACTATATATTCCTGAGTAAATTTTTATGGCCAAACCTCATTTTCTGTTTTATAATAAGATAAAAGGAGGTGTATCAAATGCCAAGAACAAAATCAATATTAAGATATCCAGGTGGTAAAACACAACTAGCAAAATTTACAAATCATCTTATTAAAATTAATAAAATACAATCCCCCATATACTGTGAACCATTTTCTGGAGGTTCTGGCATATCTATGGAACTCTTACTAGCTAATCAAGTAAATAGTATCATTCTTAATGATTTAGATCCCTCCATATTCTCTATTTGGTATTCCATACTATATGATACTGATAGATTAATTGACACCATTGAAAATACACCTATTACAATAGACGAATGGTACCACCAAAAAGAAATATATTTAACATTACGAGATATCTCAGATTACAACTTTTCCTTAGCATTTGCTACCTTATTTCTGAATCGTACAAATCGTGGTGGTATAATTACTGGTGGTCCTATAGGTGGATACAAACAATCCTCAATATACTCTATTGATTGCAGATTTAACAAACAAAATCTAATAAAAAAAATTAAGGATATTTCTAAACAAAAAAATAGAATAGAACTTTATATGTTAGATGCAAAGAGATTAATTTCAGAGATATTGCTTACTAAAGACCCTAATCAATTATTTATATTTTTCGACCCTCCCTACTATCATCAAGGACAAGCACTTTATAAAAACTCACTTACTCATACTGATCATGTGGAGTTATCAAATTCTATTAGATTGATGAATCAATACAAGTGGATTACTACTTATGATGACTGTTCAGAAATTCAAGATATATATTCTGACTATAATTTATACACATATCAACTACGTTATTCTATTAATAAAGTTCGTAATGCCAACGAATATATATTTAGTAGTCCTGTCACTCAGATAGAGTCATTTGACAAAGTAATATTGAAATAAAAAAAGAGCACAGCTTAAAAGCTGTGCTCTTTCATTAATGCTCATTAGTTAATTTTTTTTAATTTTCTTATCCAGACAGAAATAAAATCCACTAAAAATTCTTTACATCACAAATAATCTAATTACCATGAATTGTTAAAATAAATCCCAATAATTAGATATGTAAATTTAGGTATTTTTTATATTTATTCTAATCTCTGTAATACCATTCATATGAAAAGGTTGTGCAACGGTTGTGCAACCGTTTTATTTTTTGCCATTTTTAGGGCATATTTGATAAAAGTAGCACTCTCAAAAAACCTTATAGAGTGCTACTTCATCGCATTTCTAGCTACTCGATATTGAGAATTGAATTATGATACACATCTTGTACATCGTCCAAGTCTTCCAGCATATCTAGTACTCGTTGCATATTTACTGCGTCATCACCGGTTAATTCCATATTAGTATCTGGAACCATTGTGATTTGCGCCATATCTGTAGCGATGGATGCTTCTGCTAGGGCAGCTTCTACGGCATCGTAATCGTCTGGCAAAGTGTAGATAACGAATACATCGTCTTCTACTTTGATGTCTTCTGCGCCAGCGTCAAGAGCCAATAATGTCAATGTTTCTTCATCATTGCCTTCTTGTGGAATTACGAATACCCCTTTGCGTTTGAACATCCAGTTGACGGATCCACTTTCACCTAGGTTGCCACCGCGTTTGGAGAACGCATGTCGTACATCAGCTGCGGCACGGTTGCGGTTATCTGTCATCACTTCTACAAGGATGGCAGCGCCGCCTGGACCGTATCCTTCATAAGTAATTTCTTCATAGTTGTTCGCATCCCCTGCACCGGCACCTTTGTCGATGGCACGTTGGATATTATCCTTAGGAATATTATTTTCACGAGCTTTTTGTAACGCCAATTTCAAACGCATATTGCCGGTTGCATCTGTGCCACCAGCTTTCACAGCTACTGTGATTTCACGGCTAATTTTTGTGGTAATTTTTGCTTTTAACGCATCATTTTTACCTTTTCTATGTTTAATATTTGACCATTTAGAATGTCCTGACATACTGTCCTCCTATTTATTCCACCACGCTTCGCCTCGTAAGCGGTCTAATATAATTGATACGGCACTACGAACTGAAAGATGATTGTACTCACCATGTCCGTAGATGGGTTCTAAGATATAATCGAAATCTTCCATTGTTTCCTTCGTCATACCATACCCCGTTCCAAATAATACTACCACAGGACGGCTCTCACTTTCAAGTGATTTACGGAGCGACGCATAGGTAATGGTATTATCGTAGGTCCGCGCATCCGTAGTACACACGATCGGCGCCTGTCCTTCCAGTTCTGTCACCATATCGATGGCTTGTCGAATGGAATTGACTAGCTCCACATGTTTGAAAGCATCCTTTCGATCCGGATTGTAGGTACTGCCAAATCCCGTTTTCCAATGACTCATCACGGTTTCTGCCAATTCACGTTGGCTCGGTACATTGTGAATGATGAAATACCGTTCCACATCGTAGGTTGTAGATGCTCTGGCAATATCATGGATATCGTAGTTCGTGATGGCCGTCGTGATCACCTCACCATGTTTATTCATAATGGGATAATGAACGAGGCCGATATATAAATTCGCCATTTATTTCCTCTTTTCCTCTGTGAAAGTAGGCTGTTCTACCAATTTTGAAAGTATTTGTTGTTCCTCTTCAGAATCAACTCTATCTAGTAATCGTTTCAGCGCCTTAATTTCATCTACGGTTAGTTCCCGTTGCAACAAATCATTACGCAGTAACGCAGTCCGTTTCAATGACTCTTCGAGTCGCCATTCTGCAATATTTTTATGATGTCCACTTAGCAATATATCTGGCACTATCATACCTCTGTATTCTTGGGGTTTCGTATATTGTGGACATTCAAGTACAGGATGATAAAAGGAATCTTCTATAGCTCCCGATGTAGCTCCTAACACACCAGGAATCATGCGCGCCACTGCATCGGCTACTACCATAGCCGGTAATTCACCACCCGTTAACACATAATCACCAATGGATATAGTTTCATCCACTAAGTGTTCTTCCACTCGGTAATCTACCCCTTCGTAGTGTCCACAGACTATAACAAGTTGATCATAGGTGGCTAGTTCCCTTGCTTTTTCTTGCGTAAACGGTGTCCCTGTAGGTCCCATAAACACAACATGACGCGTGTGATTCGCCTTTGTACGACGATGTTCTTCTATAGGCATCTGCAACACATATTCTACAGCCTCAAAGAGAGGAGGTGCTTTCATGAGCATGCCAGCGCCACCTCCATAAGGAGTATCATCCACTTGACCATGCTTACTATGAGAAAATTCCCTTGGATTTGTCACTTTCATCTCTAATCGATTCGCCTGCAAAGCACGTTTGATGATGGAATGTGTGAAAAAAGCATCAAAAAACTCTGGGAATAACGATATAATATCTATTTTCATAAAAGTCGCACCTCCTTTCTAGTCAATACAAAGATGTATCATAAATTAATTCTAATCAGACTTATGCTACTTATTTATAAAGTGTAACGATGTACTACCAATCTATCTATAGATACTCTAGTATAATTAACATCGATGTATTGATAACATCGTGTTATATATAAATTCCAGCTAATAGGCATAGTTTCTTACATGTTAATTATACTATTTGTCACCGTCATATGAGATAACAGTTGATCCATTTCATCAAATATAGAAATCATCCACACATGATTACGTCCACCTTTGTGTAACAATTGACCACGCGCTACTACATAGCCATCACATCGTTTCGCTTTCACATGATTAGCCGTCACCGATTGACCTACCGCTACTCGTTGTTTGATAGGTTCTGAACCTGTGCCACTTTCACTAGGCGCCGTCATTTCTTGCGCCAATAACGCATTGGATGCCATGCCTGCCAATGCTTCTCCATAGGCAAGGTACACGCCACCGTTGACAAATCCAAAGGGTTGTGCATGAAATGGTGAAAGTTTCATAGTACTTTGAAAGGCTTGCCCCGCACAGTGGAATGTCTCTATCTGTAATTGTTCTAATAAAGAGGCTGTTGTTTCTTTCATACTATGTCCTTTCCATATACTTATATATAGTACACCTAATTTAGTTTAGGATACTGCAAAATAACGTTATATAAGAATCTGCTGTATAAGGGTTTGTCGCAATATTTTCCCCATGCTATTTTTCGGCAATGCATCATAATATACAATACGCTTCGGCACTTTATACTTCGCTAACCGACTCAGTAGATATTGTGATATATCTTCTTCGGAACAATTTGTTACCACGCACAAGACAGGCACTTGCCCCCATTTAGGATCCGATACAGGGATGACGGCACATTCCAGAATACCGTCCATTCCATATAGGACATCCTCGATTTCCTTAGGATAAATATTTTCGCCCCCTGAAATGATGATGTCTTTTCTGCGGTTCAAAAGATATAAAAATCCATCGTCATCTACGTAGCCAATATCATCTGTATTGAAAGCGCCTTGAATCGGCTCTTTGTTAAGGTATCCTTTCATCAGCATAGGCGATGAAAGCCACACTTCACCTACTCCTTGTTCATCGGGATTGCGAATTTCAATAGTAACACCTTCTAAAGGATATCCTACAGAGGCTAATTTATTTGGATACTCCCGAATACTGAAGGTCGTACTTTGCGCAAAAGTTTCTGACATGCCGTACGTCTTATAGACTGGTAAATCTCGTTGTACGCACTCTTGTAACAGTGGCATAGGAATGAACTCGCCACCTAATAAGATAGCCCGTAAAGTTGGTGATTGTATTCGTTCTACTATGCGTTGTAACACAGTGGGCACCAAGGATACCATAGTGACTTCTTTTGTTTCTAATGCATCTAGTACCACTTGTTCCGAGAACTTTTCACGAATCGTCGCTCTTATACCATTATACAAGGTACGTAGAATAATAGATAAGCCACTGACATGGAACATCGGGAGTACCACAAGCCAATTGTCCTCTTCCTCCACGCCAAGCACTTTAGCGGAGGCTTTCACATGAGCCTCAATCTGTGACCATCGCACAGGGACCGATTTAAACTTTCCTGTAGTAGCACTAGTGTTAATAATGCAAAATACGGTTTCATCGGATGGATTCCAAATTAGATTGATATTACCATCTACAAAATCTCCAACATCACCTAGATGGCAACACCTATTTGTAAAGGAGTCCTTGCTAGGATTTTCTTCATTACTTGTTGTGATAGATGCACGATGTACACTATTAGTACTATCGCCTTTGAAATCTCCGTCAATAGACATAGGAGAACCAGCCTTGAAATCAGTATCTATACATGTAGAAAAGCATAAATACCGCAAGTCCTCTTGACCAAGTCTACATACAGAACTAGAAACATCTATGACATCTATGACATCTATGACATTTATGACATCTACGTCACAAACTTCCTTTTGTGTTCGCAAGACCTGCGCCATTTTTTCCGACACTAACAAGGTCAGAACTCCAGTACTTTCCATTTGCTCTGTTACTTCTCGTTCAGTCAGATTCGTATTTAGCAATACCGTTTCTATGCCCAATGCAGATAGAGCAAATATATGTATCGCCATGGATACTGAGTTTTCTGCCCATAAAGCAATACGACTCTCCCCTCGAAGATGAGGAGCGAGTCGTTTTGCTGTAGCTATTGTTACAGTCAACACATCTCCATAGGTAAGTTCGTTTAAGAAGTACTTATCTCTATGTGTCTGTGCCAGTTCATATAACCACTTCATAACCTAAGCCATTAAGGGAATTTAGGGAATTGTTTGAAATCAGGTTTACGTTTTTCTTTAAATGCATCGCGACCTTCTTTACCTTCGTCTGTTGTGTAGAATAATAAAGTCGCATCCCCTGCAAATTGTTGTAAACCAGCTAGACCATCTGTATCCGCATTGAAGGACGCTTTCAAGAAACGAAGTGCCATTGGAGATAATTGAAGAATTTCTTCACACCATTTCACTGTTTCTGCTTCTAATTGATCAAATGGAACCACAGTGTTCACAAGACCCATGTCTAATGCTTCTTTCGCAGAATATTGACGGCATAAGAACCAGATTTCACGAGCTTTTTTATGGCCTACTAAACGAGCTAAGTAACCAGCACCGTAACCAGCGTCGAAGGAACCTACACGAGGGCCTGTTTGACCAAATTTTGCATTTTCAGAGGCGATAGAAAGGTCACACACGATGTGTAATACATGACCACCACCAATAGCAAAACCGTTAACCATAGCGATAACAGGTTTTGGGGTAATGCGGATTAAATGTTGCAAATCCAACACGTTTAAACGAGGAATTTTGTCATCCCCCACATAACCGCCATCACCGCGAACACGTTGGTCACCACCGGAGCAGAACGCTTCTTTATCTTCTCCTTGACCATGATTAGCCCCAGTCAAGATAATAACGCCTACTTCTGCATCTTCACGAGCAATAGTGAAAGCGTCAATTAACTCCATAACCGTTTTAGGACGAAACGCATTGCGAACTTCCGGACGATTAATCGTAATTTTAGCAATCCCATTATATGTTTCATAAATTACATCTTCGTAATTACGATCTAATACTTTCCAATCGAATTGACTCATAGTTACCTCCAAAATGATTAGCTATTGTCTATACACTCTACAGAGTATTATACCAAAAATACAGTAAAATTTATAGCATATCTACATACTTGGTACAGCTCGATGTGCCATAGCCACGGCTATCTCATCTAAATGGAGTACACCAACCCCTAAATAGATGGCTACACTTAAATGTTCTTGACTTCGTGCAATCCCTACTTTTCCCCCTACATTGAGACCAACACATTTATTTTTCAACTGTTCCAAGGCTTGCGCTGTAGCACCCACAACAGCTCCCTTGCTGACATGGTCATCTTGAATCAATCCTTGTCGATCCGCCGCTACCACAGCTCGTTCAATGATTTTAGGAATAATCTCTGTGAAAGTTCCTCCAAAATCTACGGCGCAACTACGAATCCCTAGTGCTTCAAACTCTTTCCGTAAAGCCATCTCTTCGGCACGACTTTCAGAGATAGCCACATGCAATGCAGCACGCCCAACACCAATACTTGTTTTTTCCATACCCTATGTCTCCTGTTAAGAACTTTATATATTCTTAAGTATACAGTATATGAAGTCATGTTTCCATATTATTTTCAATAGGAAAGAATATATATTTTAAGGACAACAAATACTCCCCCTCTTATAGATAGTAAACAAACAAAATAGCTGCACAAGATACACTTCTTGCACAGCTATTCAAAAGGCATCGTAAATAACAGAATTGGATATAAAGGATAGTATAACGAAGTAACCCTGTAATACATATACGTTACCTTAAAACGCATTACTATTAGCTACCTACAGCTTCTACCATAGAACGAACATATTCATAAAGTTTTTCTTCACCATTTTGGCCCCATTCACCAATTTGTTTCACAATGGCACTACCTACGATGGCACCATCAGATAGTGCCGCCATCGCCTTCGCTTGGTCCGGTGTGGAAATGCCAAAACCTACGGCTACGGGAATATCTGTATATTGACGGATTTGTTGCACAATGCTAGCGATATCTGTTTTGATGTCACTGCGCATGCCTGTCACACCAAGAGAAGATACACAGTACACGAAACCTTCTGCGTCTGCCGCAATGTCTTTAATACGTTGTTCCGACGTAGGGGCAATTAAGGAAATCACAGAAACACCATGAGCCTTTGCTTGGCGGGCTAATTCCTGTTTTTCCTCAAATGGACAATCTGGTACGATAACCCCTTGGACTCCCACTTCTTCGCAACGTTTCATGAAACTTTCAACACCGTACACATAGATAGGGTTCAGGTAGGTCATGAACACAAGAGGAATGGTCAGCGCATCATCACCAGTGCGCAAGCGTTGGACCATATCGAAAATGTCATCCGTTGTAACGCCTGTGGATAGAGCACGCTCACTAGCCGCTTGAATCACAGGCCCTTCTGCGACAGGATCGGAAAACGGTATACCGATTTCAATCAAGCTCGCCCCCGCCTTCGCCATGGTACGAATGTATTTTTCTGTTGTTCCGATCCCTTGGTCACCTGCAGTGATAAAAGGGATAAATGCTTTCTTAGTGAAAGCCTGTGCTATGGTTATGTTATTCATGTAAATTCACCCCTCTATATCTTGCCATGGCGGCTACGTCTTTATCGCCTCGTCCAGATAAGCAAATAATAATACTCTCCTCAGGGCTCAATGTTGGTGCCAACCGCAATGCATGGGCGACAGCATGAGCACTTTCAATAGCTGGAATAATGCCTTCTGTACGGGATAGATACTCAAAAGCATCCACCGCTTCATCATCAGTGATAGGCACATATTGCGCGCGTCCACTATCACGCAAATGAGCATGCTCTGGTCCAATACCTGGATAGTCCAATCCTGCAGAAATGGAATAGACCGGCGCAATTTGGCCGTAGGCGTTTTGGCAGAAATAGGATTTCATACCATGGAAAATCCCCACTGTCCCCTTCGTCATGGTCGCCGCATGTTCCTCTGTATCCACTCCTTTGCCAGCCGCTTCACAGCCGATGAGTTGTACCCCTTCATCAGGAATGAAGTGGTAGAACATACCGATAGCATTACTGCCACCACCAACGCATGCTAACACTGCTGCAGGTAGCTTACCTTCTTTTTCTAGAATTTGTTCTCTTGCTTCCCGACTGATGATGGACTGAAAATCACGTACCATCATAGGGAATGGATGGGCACCCATGACAGATCCCAATACGTAGTGCGTATCTGCAATACGATTTGTCCATTCACGCATCGCTTCGGATACTGCATCTTTTAAAGTGCTCGTACCAGACATAACAGGATGTACCTTGGCCCCTAATAGTTCCATACGATACACATTAAGAGCTTGTCGTTCGCAGTCTTCTTGACCCATGAAGATTTCACATTCCATGCCCATCAAGGCTGCCACTGTTGCCGTAGCCACTCCATGTTGTCCCGCTCCCGTTTCGGCAATGACTCTTGTTTTACCCATCCGTTTGGCTAATAGCATTTGGCCTAGCACATTATTCAATTTATGAGATCCCGTATGATTTAAGTCTTCCCGCTTTAAGTAAATCTTGGCGCCCCCTAAATCCTTCGTCATTTTCTCTGCATAATATAACAAAGAAGGGCGACCTGTATAGGATACATGTAGGTCTTCTAATTCTTTAATAAAATCTGGATCCTTCTTATACGTTTCATAGGCTTCTTCTAGTTCAATGATAGCATTCATTAACGTTTCTGGCATGAATTGTCCACCAAAGTCCCCAAAATAGCCGTGGCGATGTGTTGTCATTTTATATCTCCTCATCTATTTATTACTGTCTTAACGATCTGTGTCATCGTTTTCATTTTTTAGCATCTATTTGTTACTGTCTTAATGATCTGTGCCATAGTTTTCATTTTCTTAGCATCTTTTTGTCCATTTGTCTCTAGACTACTACTCATGTCGAGTCCATAGGGCTGCAGTCGACGAATAGCACGCGCTACATTGTGTAGATCTATACCACCGGCTAGGTAGTATGGCACCGCTACACCTTCTAGCAACGACCAATCCATGGTCTTACCCGTGCCTCCACGCTCTTCCTTAGAGTAGGCATCAACCACCAGTCCATCAATAGGCGCTTGTTCCCATGGCAAAACATCTTCTTTACTCTGCACCTGTATGGCTTTCCATATCTGAACAGATTCTAATTGTTCTTCCTGTAAATGGTTCCGCAATGTTTCAATATAGGCTATAGTTTCATCTCCATGTAATTGCACTACTGAAAGTGGCACTGCTCTGGCAATCTCTACAATAGTAGGTATCATTTCATTGACAAACACACCTACCGATGAGCTGGATTTATCACCGCTTGTAGTTGTTAAGCTATCTTGCAAACTTCGTGCAATGGATTGGGCTTGTTCTACCGTCACTTGTCGCTTACTCGGTGCAAAGACAAAGCCTACATAGTCTAGTTGTGCATCTAGTAATACAGGGACTGTATTTTCTTGAGTTATACCACAGAACTTTACTTTAGGCTGATAGTTCTGTTCTATCAATTCTCTATTATTAGTACTATAGGCGAAACGTTTCGGTCTGATTGGCCCATACAATTCAGCTAGCTTTGCCACTTTATCGGCGGCTCTCATAAAACTTTCACCCATAAGAGCAGCGTGAATCTTGTTCTCTCGTAAACGTCGAATATCTGCTGCTGTGTCTAGGCCACTTTCAGAAACAAAAATTACGGAATCATCCACTAGGTTGCGTAGGCGAATGCTGTTGCTCACGTCCACCGTGAAATCTTTTAAAGTGCGATTATTCACTCCAATGATGCGGGCCCCTATATTCACGGCTCGCAACACTTCTGTTTCATCATGAGCCTCTACTAAACAAGACAGACCTAAGCTATCTGCTAGCTTGTGAAAGCCTCTCATCGTCTCATCATCCAAGATAGCGGCAATCAGCAATATAGCCGAGGCGCCCCACAGTTTTGCTTCATAGATTTGGTATGCATCAATGATGAAGTCTTTCCGAAGTACGGGAATGTGTACATGTTCAGCAATCTCTTGTAAATACCGGGGGCTCCCCAAAAAGAAGTCTGGTTCTGTCAGCACGGAAATGGCGGCCGCCCCTGCCATTTCATAGTCCTTCGCAATGTCTAAATAAGGAAAGTCTTCTGCAATCACCCCTTTGGATGGAGATGCTTTTTTCACTTCACATATAAAATTAAAATCTAACTCTTGTAATGCCTGTTCAAAGGGAAAATCCTTGCCTGTAGGCATTCTTTCTACTTTCTGTTGCAACTCTGAAAAGGATAGCTTTGCTTTTGCATCTTTGACACGTTTTTCAGTAGCTGCAACTATGTTATCTAATATCATAACTATCTCTATTTCTATCCTATTATTCTGCAATAACCTTATTATCATAGTATGTATATGCCAACACACCATCAGTAGTATTCATATATCTAAATGATATCGGTAGGAGTTCATATATCTGCACTATTTAGTTACCAAGATACCTAAATACCTAAATCCCTATAAGAATATGCTATTCCTCAAGGATATCTCCCGCTTTATAAAAATAATGGCAACCACCGGGTATTAAACATTTTGCGATGCTTTCACAAATCTTGCAAGCGCCTCTGCTCCCGCACCAGAATATAGTAATTCTTCTACTGTTTTAAACGCTGCTTCTAAGGTTACATCTCTATCTTTAGCCAAGTAGTAAGCCATGCCCGCATTGAGTATCACTGCTGTAGCACGACCGCTTCTATCTTTTCCTTCTAGTAAAGTACGTGTAATGTCAGCGTTCACCTGTGCATCACCGCCCACTAATTCATCCGCTGTAGCATAAGTAAAACCGTAATCCTTAGGATCTAATTCATAGGTCTTAAACGCGCCATGGTCAATTTCGCACACTGTAGTTATACCTGTGGCAGTAATTTCATCAAGTCCGTCACTACCATATACGACGGCACCTCGATGAACGCCTAAGTTCGACAAGACCTGTGCCAATGGTTCCACTAAGGACCGATCGTACATACCCATGAGCTCTACCGTAGCCCCCGCAGGGTTTGCCAAAGGTCCTAAGATATTAAATACCGTTCTGACCCCCATAGCTTTTCGCACTGGGCCCGCATACTTCATAGCTTCGTGGTACACAGGAGCAAACATAAAGCAAATATTTGCTTCCTCTAAAACTTTTCTATTTTGCTCTCCATTCAGTTCTAGTTTCACGCCCAGTGTTTCTAGTACATCAGCAGCACCACATTTGCTAGACACGCTGCGGTTACCGTGTTTAGCGATAGGAATGCCCGCTGCAGCTAATAGGATGGCAGATGTTGTAGAAATGTTGAAAGTACTACTACCATCTCCGCCAGTACCTACGATTTCTACCACTGTATTGTCATGTGGCACAGAACCAGCTTTTTCTCGCATGACCTCGGCAAAGGCTGTAATCTCTGTGACACTAGGACCCTTTGCTTGTAAGCCTCCTAAAAAGGCCGCCATAGGCACTTCTTGTACATCTCCGCTCATAATCGCATTCATCGTTGCTTTTGCCAATTCATAAGGCATATCTTGACCCTCTGTGACGAGGCGTATTGCTTGTTGAATCATCTGTATGTCCTCCTATACACTACAATTCCTCTTGTATGAAATCGAGCTAGTAACTATTCATAAATCATAACCATGGTTGGATATAATATTACTTTCATAATCTGTATAAATACGTTACTTTGCCCTTGTATGTTTCTATCACATAATCCATCAATTAATTAATAGTATGGTGCTCTAAGAAATTTTTTACCATTTGCGTTCCTTGCGGTGTCAAAATAGACTCTGGATGGAATTGCACACCATACATCGGGTGCGTCCTATGTTCCATGGCCATAATTTCTCCGTCTGCTGTACGAGCTGTTACCACCAGTTCATCTCCTAGGGTATCTTCTAGCACTGCTAAGGAATGATACCGTGCTACGGGGAATTCTTGAGGAATATCTTTCCATAGTATGGATGGATAACATTGGGTAGCCACGCTTTGTTTCCCGTGCATCACTTCTTTCGCATACCCTACAGTAGCTCCGAACACTTCGCCCATGGCCTGATGGCCCAAGCAGATACCCAAGATAGGAAACTGCCCTTGGCATGTTTCCAGTAATTCTTCATACACTCCTGCATCTTTTGGTCGTCCTGTTCCTGGTGAAAGAATCACACATGCTGGTGAAAGCTCTTGGATTTCTTTCACTGTCATTTCGTCACTGCGGATGACTTTAATGTCCTTCACTAAAGAACCAATTAGTTGGTAAATATTGAAAGAAAAACTGTCGTAATGATCGATGAGTAATACCATGTTACACCTCCTGCGCCAATGTGATGGCTGTCACCATAGACTGTGCCTTGTGGATCGTTTCATTGTATTCATTCACGGGCACACTATCTCGCACAATGCCACCGCCAGACCGAACAAAGACATATCCCTCTTTTGCCATAGCCATGCGAATGCCAATACACACATCCATATTGCCAGAAAAATCTAAGTACCCTACGGCACCGCCATAGACACCACGAGGACTTTTCTCTAATTCTTGTAAAATCTGAATGGCACGAATTTTAGGAGCTCCCGATAAAGTCCCTGCCGGCAAGGTAGCGCCAATGGCATCTAAGGCATCAAACTCTTCTCGTAAGGTTCCTTTCACAGTACTTGTTAAATGAATAACATGAGAAAATCGTTGTAGTTGATGTAACGCTTCTACTTGAACGGATCCGAACTCACAGATTTTACCAATGTCGTTACGGCCTAAATCGACAAGCATATTATGTTCCGCTAGTTCTTTTTCGTCCTGACTTAGCTTAGCCTCTTGCCCTCTATCTTCCTCTTCATTCTTGCCCCGTGGCAATGTGCCTGCAATAGGGAATGTGTAGACGCTTCTATTTTGTAATTTCACCAGTGTTTCTGGAGATGCCCCAGTTAATTCCACAGACGTACCACTCATGTAGAACATATATGGAGAAGGGTTCATCGTTCTTAATACACGGTATGCATTAAGCAAACTCCCCTTGAACTTTGCTTCTCGACGGTTCGATACAACGGCTTGGAAAATATCTCCTTCTGTGATGTAATGCTGTGTTTTTCGTACTACCTCTTGGTATTCTTCGGAAGTAAACTCAGAGGAAAATTCACTTGTTAATACACCGCGTTCGATGTGCGCCTCTTCGCCTTCTTTCACTAGGTCTGCTAAGGCTTGTAATTCCAGTTGGGTCCGCTCATAATTGCGTTCTATATCGTCTGTACGCACATGACCGATGATATAGATTTTATTTTTGTAATGATCGAAAGCAATCACTTTATCGAAGAGCATAAGGTCTACATCATTAACCATGCTCGTATCTGTATCACTGATATGTCGATCTAAGGTCGGTTCTATATAGCGGATGTATTCATAAGCGAAGTATCCCACAAATCCACCGGTGAAAGTTGGCAATTCTTCTACCCTAGGGCTTTTATATTGGCCTAAAATAGTTCGAATTTCTTCCGCTGGATTATGACATGTGAAAGTACGTGTCATATCTCCTTTGATCGTCATCGTATGGTTTTTGCATGTCACTTCTAACAAGGGATTGTAACCTAGGAAAGAATATCTCCCCCAGTGATGGGTGTTATCTGCACTTTCCAATAAGAATGTGTGAGCGCTCACCTTTTTTAATGCTTTCAGTACAGAAATAGGTGTGCGAATATCCGACAGTAATTCCACGTAAACCGGTACAATGTCGTACCCTTGTCCTAATTGTTTTACGCTTTCTAATGATGGTTTCATAAATCCTCCTGCAATAAAAAAACTCGCCCTAGACTATACGTCAAGGACGAGTTCATATGCCAAATAACTGCACGAATGCGCAGAAAGATTCATATAAATCGCGGTACCACCTTGTTTGAATGCATGCATTCCCCTTTGCAGGATACTATCATATCCCTCACGATTAACGCTCATGACACGTTATGCTATACTAGGACAATTGTCCGTTCCCCATACCCTCGGTGGTCCATTTAATAGACTGCGTTCTGCGGGGCTCTCAGCTACCCCCACTCTCTGGAAGTGCACGTTCTATTTTTATCTCCACCTCATCGGTTTCGTAGGCGAGTATTAAATTATGTAACAAATATTATCACACTAAAATACATTTGTCTACTGAATAGTAACATTTTTTCTATAATTTTTTATAGAGTATTCTGTCTATCCTATAGATAGACTCTATATATAAGTAAATGTAAAGAATAAAAACTAATTATTTCATATCTACTCCTTATAATGCAGAGTAGCAGAAAATAATTTTTTTAATGCCATAGTATAGTAGTTTGTAAAATAAATTTACTATCACATTCATTCTTTACCTTATACTAGTTGTTTTAAAACCGCCACCTCTACCTGTCCAGGCGCTGATGCTTGTCCCAGTGTGCCAAAGGTCAAACAATTCCCAAACACATGTCCACAAGTGCGTGTCATCTGTCCTAATTGTCCCATAGACATGGTTATCCGTGGCAACTGTGGATACCGTTCCGTTAATTCTTTTGTAAATTGTAATACGGATAGTACATCAACATTTGTGGTTGGCATCAGCGCAAACTTAATCACTTGTGCATCCACAGATACCATGCGTTCTGCGTAGACATGTAATGTTTCTATATCTGGCGTACTTTGAAAGTTATGATAACTCATTACCGTTTGCATCCCTTGCTGATGGGCTTGTTTCATGATACTACCCATTTCCACTGTGTAGGCAAATAATTCTACATCGATGGCTTGTACCAAGTCTTGATCCACAATCGCTTGTAATAATTTGATGTAATTATCACTACATAACGGCGTTTCTCCACCTTCACCTATTGTGCGCCATGTAAACAACACAGGTATATCTACAACTCTAGAACGCACTTCCTTAACGAATGTTACTATTGTTGGTATATACTCATCTTCAGATATATTGGAACACTTCATCCACATATCTGGGCGCAATTCGATGAGGTCTACCTTTGCTTGCACTGCTTCTTTCACTTGTGAAAGTATATCCTCTACTGTCGGTCCTACAATAGGAACACAAATACCACATCGTTCTCCTTGTATAGGCCCTTGTTGCTTTAATTTCATAGTATTCCGCTCCTAATTATTATCTATACATAGACACAGCCATGTATCACTGCTAATACACCCAATGACCAATTTATCTTTACACATATGTATAGCTACTACTATACCACATAAGCACAACACTATAAAAGCCAAATCACGATGAGAGTTCATTCATGATTTGGCTAATATAAATATTCTATCCGTATGTGCATATCCTATTCAATACTATATAAACAAGATACACTTGCACTACTACTAAAATAACTATTGCTCTGCTTTAGGTTCAGGTGGTGCCGTTTTCACAATAAACGCAAGGGCAATGACATGACCGATCCACACTGCTCCCATAACATACAATGCCACCGGCATATTGCGCATACTATAAGCCCCAATACCTAATAAAATAGACACAGACACTAAAATATTAATCTTAGTGCGTAGTGGCATACCACTTTTATTCTTAAAAGGTTCTACATAATTTGCATAAAGCTTAGAGTTTACAAACTTCTCATGGAATCGTTTAGAGCCTCTAGCAAAACAAAATACGGCAAATAAATAAAACGGTACCGTTGGTAATAATGGCAATACAATTCCCAAAGACCCTAAGCCAAAGCTAATAGCACCTAATATAATCCAAATATAACGAATCACACCCGTTGGTTCTTGTAACTCTTTTGTTACTGTTTCTTTCACTTGTCACCCCTATATAACGTATATTCTAATACGTATATTCTAATACGTTTATTCCATATTTAAAATCCCTATTCCAATAGCCATTCTATCACATTTTTTTGTTGTATTCCCTCATAAGATGCATTGCTATTAATCTCATCCAAAGTAAGCAAAAATTTCGGATGATAGTCTTTCACCTCAAATAAAGGCGTTAGTTCTCTGTCTAATGTGGTAGGATCTAACACACTTTGACTCACTTGATAATACTCAAATAGTCCATGTTTCTGAGCTACAAAATCTATTTCACCATTTTTTAGGATACCAACATGAACCGTATAGCCTCGGCGTAATAATTCTAAATACACCACATTTTCAAGAATGTGACCTGTATCTCGTCCTGTATTAGGTATGAAAAATATTCTCAGCCCAGGATCAACTAAATAAAATTTAGAATATAATCTAAGCAATTCTTTCCCTCGCACATCAAATCTAGACGCTTCATAAATTAACAATGCATCTCTCAGTGCTGCTATGTACCTTTCTACAGTACGACTATCTACCTTTCTCCCCATACTAGTAAGAGAATCAGCTATCTTCTTAGGTGTTAATAAACTTCCCACGTTGGCAGCAATATACCGAATAATACTTTCTAATATTAAAATATCGCTTCCCTTTAAGCGCGTCATAACATCTTTCAACACTACAGAATTGACTATACCTTCTAAATAGGTACGTAGCATTTCATCATGACCAGCATATTCTAGTGTCCCTGGAAAACCACTCTGCGCTACAAATAGTCGATACAAACCATTCAAAGATAGATTCGTTGTCTCTTTGTGTGCTTCAACAAACTCTTTAAATGATAAAGGTAACATATCTAGCTGAACATATCGACCCGCTAATAATGTAGCCATTTCTGAAGACATAAAGTACGCATTAGATCCGGTAATATAGATATCTACATTATCTTTAATATAGAAACTATCTACCACACGTTCGAACCCTTGCACATGTTGGACCTCATCCAAAAATATATACATTTGTTGATTAGGAATTATTTTGGATTTTATGTATTCATACAACCGTATATAATCCGTTAAGTCCCTGTATTCCAAATCTTCAAAGTTAATGGCGATGATTTGATTTTCATTTACCCCTTCTTGTAGTAACTCTTGTTGAAAGAGATAAAATAGAGTTGATTTACCACATCTGCGCACGCCAGACACAATTTTTATAACACGTTTTTCTCTGTGATTTCTCAGAAACTGTATGTACTTTTCCCTATTAATTAGCTTCATGTCTACTCCTCTATCATTTGTGATACTCTTCAATACAATGAAAGCGTTATCCATACTCTCAGCATATTACAAAAATACATTACAATGCAATCTTTGTTATAATTTTAACTAAGATTGCATTTGATTGCAATCTTTATTTTAAATAAATTACTTTTTGCATTCTGATGTAACTTTTATTCTATAATAGACAATCTTTGTATCTCAATGCAATCTTTTTTTTCAATGTAGTCACTGTATCTCGATGTAATTTCGGATACGCTGAGAATATTCCTTGCCTCTAGATAGATCGCAGTCCTATGCTGCTATACTGTTGCACATAGCATGGTAATAGAGGATAGCTAACTTGTATCGTTAACTATCCTCTACGGTATATCATTATGTACTGAATGCCTGTCTATCTTCCTATGCAGTTATACACAGGTATAGTCCAATATCTATAAGATTTCTATTCCTTTATCTTAGAACTTGTACGTACCTTGGATACGAGTGTAGTTACCTAATTTAAAGTTTTCTCCACCGTATAATGTATCACGTTGTCCAATACCTTTTGCATCGAATGTGTAGAATGCTTCTACTAAGAAATCTTTCGTTGGTACATAGCCACCACCTAATGTGAAGCTACGAATACCATCTAAGTAACGATCAGGTACAGCTCCTGTGCCATTACCACCTAAGAAAGCGCCATGTCCGAAGTATTTGTAGTCAATAAATGCATTCCAGCTGCCAGGACGATGATAGTCAGATTGACCTACATCAAAACGAAGTGCCCAGAAGTGTGGAGTACCACCTGTTTTATGGCCTTTCAATTCAAACTGAGGATTACCTGCTGGATTATCATATACTTTACCTGCTGTAGATTGATAGATACTTCCACCATTCATATAGCGAGCAAAGTCTGTTCTATTTTGACCATAGTCGAAAGATACAGCTGTATTATAACCAATTTGGTATTTTAAGCCTAAACCAAATACATTCGCTAAACGACCAAAACTGCGAGACTCATTTCCTTTATCGCTTGTATAATGTACAGTATGATTTTCATGGCCTGTAGAGCGTAAGTACCAAGCTGTGACACCTAATTTATTATTTACTTGTTGACGATATTGGATAAAACCAGCACGTTTAACCGCAGGAATCACATCACGTTGGATGATAACACCTTCTGTTGGAATCACTTTACCAGTTGCATTGCCTAATGCTTCACGAGGAAGTTTACTGTAGTGGTCAGCTTCTGTTAAAGTTTTTCTCATATTATCAAAAAATGATACTACCATTCTTGAATATGTATTAGAAGTTCCTGTTAACAAACCTCGTTGACCAGAATGAGCTTTATAAATGTTTTCATAAATAAAACGCTCTTTTAAGTTACTAATCGCTTGATCATCAAGTACTATAGATTTATTTGTAGCTGATTTATAAATAGTAGCTATTTTATCTTTATTAGTATCAAACCATTTTGTCAGATATGTAATACCACCATTGTCTAATAACCCTGGAGTATTTAATGGTATATCAAATAATGCTTTATCTTTATCACTTAAGTACCCAGTTGGATCCACAGAAACTTTTTCATCTATATTGCCATTTTCTAATACTGGTAATTTGACTTCAGGAATCTCAATTCTAAGTTTATTTTTTTCTGATAAAGCACCACTATATCCTTGATTAGCTAAATCAGTCATTCGTTTTAAAACTTCAAATTGTTTATCTATAAATGGCTTACGTATTTCATTTCTTTTCGCTTCTTTACTATCTTCTTTACTATTCTCTAAATCATTACGTTTACTTATAAATCTATTTTCTTCATCAATCACAGATTTATATTTTACTTTTAAATCTGACTGCTCTTTAACTAATTCCGTTCTTTTTTCAAGCAATGCATTGTATTCATCTTCAGGTAGTGGTTTTCCTCCCCACTCAGGATCTCCTTCTGGGTCTCCCACTTCAATGTCATCGTTAAGCTTATTAATCTTAGTCTCTAAATCAACTTTTTTATCGTTATATTCCTTGTAAGCATTAGATTCTTTAAATGTATTTAATTCATTAGTTATCTCATCAATTTTAGAGTTTATTTCTTCTCCCGCATTATTAATAACATCTGTAGCTGCTTCTACTGCTTTTTTCTCGGCTTCTTTTATAACCTCTAACTGTTTATGGAATCCAATGGTATCTCCAGCATTTTCAATATTAAGTTCTTCATTACCGCCACCTGAGCTAGTTTTAACTCCCATAAATTCATCAACAGTTGGAGCTCGTTTAAACGAGTTATAAATCGCATGTGTATAGGCAGAGTCTGTTACACCTGTGCTATGTGAGAAATCACCGTAGCCCACACGAACTTGTTTTGTATCATTTGTCCAAACACCGCGAACACCATCATATTCTTTACCAAACCAATATCCTGTGACGCCCATTGGTTCCGTCATACGGCCAGCTGTTAAGTCCCATTTATTGGTATGTTTAGTTACTGTCGCTTCATCAATACGTTGATGATTGAATCCTTTTGTCACTTTTAATTGGTGATCAGTATCTACACCACGTTGACCACTGGCACTAGCTATCACGCGTACATCTACATCTTTGCCAATACGTGCATCAATACCGGCTCTTACTCGAGATGTGATGCCATGGTTATTTTCATCACGAAGGTTATCTGCTGCATCATCCTCAATATAGCTTGTAGCTGTTACACGACTAGTCGGGCGGTCAAAGCCTAAATGGCTATCCCAACGATTTCTAAAATCACCAACAACCTCAACGCCGGCTTTTTTATCTACATTAAAGTCACGATGAATGAAAGTATTCAAATGGTCTACCACTTGTGTTTTCACTTCCACTTTCGCCATATTTGGTTGACTCTTATCTGTAGTCGCATCCGCACCAAATTTTAAATTAATCCCCATACGGAATTGTCGAGTAGACAAAGCACGATCATCATCTCGATGGTTGAATAAGTTGTTAATACCAAAGTATACACGGGAATCTTTATTGATTTTCTTTTGAACGATCATATTCCAAATGCCATATGTTTTACGTTCATACATATCGCTAGTACGACGGTCAGATCCAGAGTAGGAAATTTCAGATTTACCTTCTATTTTCTTAGCTTTTCTTGTAACAGGATCAAGTACAATAGCTTTTATAATTGGATCTCTTTCATAGGCTGTACCAGACGTCATATATCCGCCACCGCCAGATACGGAGTTACTATCTAACATATTAATGTAATAGTCACTCCAAAGGCTACCAGACCAACCAGTTTTTTCATCTTCATAGTCAACGCCAATACCAATTTTATGTGCCGGTTTATCTAACAATTGACGTGGCATATCTGGATTGCTCTTATTCACTGTATGAAAGAATGTATATCCAAAACGAGCTTTCCATTTATTGGAAAGTTTTTGTTTTAATTCCCATTCAAGACCAGTAATTTCGGCTTTACCAATGTTTTTAAAGCTGTAAACCATATCTGGTGCATATAAGAATTTATAGATACCACGTTCAGTATTTTCGTTCAAATCTGTGTGGAAATCTAACACATGGCCTGTATTATAAGCAGTAATATAGTTTTTAATATTATTTCTAAATACAGTCAATTTACTGTAAGTATTTTTATTTTCCCCTTCAATAGAGACATCAAAATTTAAAGATTTCTCTGGTTTTAAGTTAGGATTTCCTTGCCAGTACCAACCTAATCGTGCTTGACCCCCATTTAAACTAAACGCTGTTATATGGGATGGGAACATTTCCCAGTTATAAAATAACTCACCCATCCCTGGTTCTACATAGCTACTACCTACATTTGCTTTGAAACGACGATGTGTATTTCCATTCAAGTTATGAGTTAAACCCATATTGAAAGATACGTTAGAACCAAATAAGCTACTATGATCTAAACGTGCAATTGGAGTTAACATCGTGTTTTTATTTAACTGCCATGTATCTTGTACAAATAGGTATTGTTTATTAATAGTACCAGTACCAACCGTTTGTTTATTAATACGCTTGTTCTCTTCTTCTTTGAAAGTTGCACCATTTAATTTGATGATAGCACTGAGTTTAGGATGTACTGTTTTATCATAATAATACAATGGTAATTTTTCTACATCAGAGCTATAAATTCTATCTCTCCAACTAGTTGCTGTCGTATTATTTTCATCAATGGCTGCTTTATTTTCCGCCATTAATGTGGCAGCAAACTCCATATATTTGGCATAAGCTTCAGGATATTTTTTCTTTAATGTATTATCTGTTGTTCCAAAAATCCAAGCTTGAGAGTTTGCCGGATCTCCTTCCGTCAACTTCTCTTTATAATTCAAGAAATCTTCATAGGTAAACTCAGGTACTTTACTGTTTGGATTGGATTTATCTGTGTTGTACCACTCTTTTTCCTTATTTCGTTCGATAATGCCATCTTTGCCTTTACTGAAAGAATAGTCATAAATATTAGATTTTGGATTACCATTACGATCTACAGATAAGCTCTTATCATAATCCCATGGATCTATATCACGCACATAGGTATGCGGTGCATTTTTCAAACGGCTACCTGTACCTGTTTCACGAGACATACCAACACCATAGGATACTAGGTGATTATCGTTAGCTTGGATATCTCCAGAAACTCCAAAATTCCATTGTCTGTGGTCAATATTATCTGTGTATTCTAAAGTGTTTTTACCTTCATAGGTACTTTTTCCATAGTCACTGCTCAACGTTAAATCGTTTTCATTGGTACGAGTATAGTTAACTTCCGCTTTCCAATTGGAAACATCGTCTCTACCTTCATAGGTCAAATTCATTGTATTACGATTTAGGTCACGTTTATAGTGCATTTGTGGCACCATGAAAGAATCACTATTTTTCACATAGCGCTCTAAATCTTCACGATAACGATCTAGCTTCATACTGATCGTTTGATTATCTTTCATATCTATAATACTAGCCACACCTACATTGGCATTTGTACCATAATACCGTAAAGAATTTTTTAGGAATCCATGATCAACAGTATCATCAGCTCCTAGTGCAGATTGTCTAGGACTTTCACTAGCATAGATTGGCATAATATCTCGTTTGCTACCGAAGATATTCACTTTAACCTTACCGATTTTACCAGAGTCAGCTCGCACAAATACATTATTAAAAGGTAGAATATCGCTATTCCCTTTTTCACGAATACCTTCAAAGTTAAATTGTAAACCTGCTTTATTGCGTGGTTTATTCGTGATAACGTTAATAACACCACCCATAGCATCAGAGCCATATTTAGCACTAGCAGCACCTTGAACGATTTCGATATGGTCTAGATTTTCTGTACCTAAACGTTGCAATTCATCGCCTGCACCTTGATATTTCGCCAAATCACCCATCACAGGCTGACCATCTACCAAAATTAATGTATGACGAGGTTCTGCACCACGAATGGATACACCAACCCTACCCATAGCATCTACAGTACGACTCACACCAGTTTCACTAAATACGATATCCTCAGCAGATTTAGCTTGCTTAGCTTCAATATCTTTTTTAGTAATAATTTGCACTTGTTGCGAATTATACTTCGCCTCTTCTTGTGCACGATTCGCTGTAACATATACAGATCCTTCTGCATGTGCTACAGTCGGAACTAAAAAACTTGCGCCCCCAACCCATGTAGCAATGGCACAGGAAAGCATAAAATATTTATTTCTTGCTTCGCTTTTCCTTGTCATTGGTATCCTCCTATTAGAACAAAACTCTCTTAATAATGAGAAAATAAGTCAAATTACTATTATTGTACCTTGTATTGATAATCTTTTTCTACTCTAAAAAGTTTCTAACTAATCCATTGCGACATTTTAAGAATTATTTAATTAATTTTTTGATTTTTACTATTTAATAAATAAATTCCCATAAAACTGCAATAATTGTTCATGTTAACAAAAAAATATTAGTATTATTTTAGCTTTGTCTATTGAATAGGTAAGATAGGCTAGCTTCATAACATATAGAAAAGCTATAACTAATTGAGTATATACCTCAAATAAGTTATAGCTTTTCCTATAGGTATTTCACTTTTTATTCAATAAATAACTGTTATATATATACACTTAGCTATCATTGCATGTAATTTCAGCAAAATACTATGTTGTTGTTAATTAGAATTTGTAAGTACCTTGGATACGAGTGTAGTTACCTAATTTAAAGTTTTCTCCACCATATAAAGTATCACGTTGTCCAATACCTTTTGCATCGAATGTATAGAATGCCTCAACTAAGAAGTCTTTACGAGGAACATAGCCACCACCCAATGTAAAGCTACGGATACCATCTAAGTAACGATCTGGCACAGCACCTGTACCATTGCCACCGAAGAAGGAACCATGAGCAAAGTATTTGTAATCCATAAATGCATTCCAGCTACCAGGTCTTGTGTAATCAGATTGACCGATGTCGAGACGAGCTGTCCAGAAGTGTGGCGTACCACCCATGGAGTGACCTTTTACTGTAAAGTCAGCTGTATTTCGTACATGATCAAAGTTTGTATGTCCGTTCATATAGCGACCGAAATCACTGCGGTTGAAACCATAATCTAAGGAGATAAGAGCATTATCACCGACTTGATATTGTGCACCAATGGCAAAGATATTAGCCAATCGTTTTGATGTATATGTATCATTAGCTAAATCTGGCACTTCAGATGTTACATCTCCGTAAATAGGTTTTGGGTCCCACTCATCTGTATGTCCTACTATAGCTCGGTGCGTAAGCATCTTAGTTTTTGCATGACCAGCTTGCATTGAATGTTCATTATTATTCAAGGAACGTAAGAACCATGCTTGAATTCCTAACCGCGGATTAACTTGCGTTTTATATTGAGCAAAAATAGCTTTATCAATAGCAGGGATGTTATCACGCTCTAATTTTAACCCTGTTACTTTAACTGGTTTGCCCACAACTTTTTCTAGGGCTGCACGAGGCAATGTATTACCTTGTTCAGAGTCTTTTATTGCTGTTAATAGTTCTTTTAAATATTCTTTTGCAATAGAAGGTAATGTGTTATCACCATACTCATTTTTTTCTGGTTTAAAGTTGCCACCTTTTAACTCTTCTGCAACATCGTAAGAATTCATTTTATATCCATTAGGAGATTCATAATTACCGTTTTTGAAAACTTTAACCACGCGTTTGAACTTATACTCATTTACTGGATTAGACCATTTATTTGCTTCAGAAGACCAAGAGGATATCTTTTTATAATGGTCACCTTCCATCTTATAGATTTCCATATCTTTTAAAGCTGAATTCCTATAGTCTCTATCATATAGATAGATTTCATTCCAATTTGTTTTAGCTAATAATTCAGCAGCTGCCATATAGCCTTCTTCTAACTGCGCTTTATGTTTGTCAATATAGTCAGGCGCTAAAATAGAACTATCTGATAAAGGAGCTGCTAATTTTTTATTCAGCGCTTCTTTTTCTACTACTTTCAATTCATACAATACTTTATTTTTTTCTGTTTTGAATTGTTTTTCAGCATCAGAATCTTTAGAACGAATCTTGTCTTCACTATACGTAATGTTATGACTATAACCATTCATTTTCAATTGTAGCAAGGCTGTATTATGATTAGCATCCTCTACCTCATAGAACATCAACATAGATTCAGGTTCTTTTTCCATTCTGTAGCTAATCACTTTATCTTTTAACAGTTCTGGATATGCTTCATTTATAATTTTCGCCATACGTTGAAGGATTTCTATTTTTTTAGCATCTTTTTCAGCATCCGTCGCATTCGGCATAGACGCATCTACATCAGCTAATTGTTCTAAGAAGTATAGGTTATCATTTTTACCTTTAAAGTCTTTCAAGTACGTTTCCATTGGTGATCCTTCACCAGGAATCTTGTTACCATCTACTTTATCTACAACGCCCCATTTATCTGCATACATCGCTTTATCTACATCGTATGGATACAAGTGATTTAAACCAATAAATTCTTCTAATGTTGGAGCTCTGAAATATGTAGAGTATGTGCTATGGCTATACGCAGAGTCTGTAATACCAGTGCTTCTTTTGAAAGAGCCGATACCCGTACGGAATTGATTACGTTGATCTGTCCAAACAGCACGAATGCCATCAAACGTTTTATTAAACCAATAACCTGTGGTACCCATAGATTCAGATAAACGACCGATAGAGAAATCCCAACGTCCATTAGAATTTGTTACGTCCAAGTTTTCCAATCGTTGTTTATTCAGACCTTTAGATTGAATTGTAGTGGATGTTGTATCTACAGAGTGATTTCCACTAGCACTAGCAAGAACTTTTACATTAGTAGTATCATTGATTCTTGCATCTACACCAAAACGAATACGTTGTTCTAACCCATGCTCTTTTTGATCTTTTAAGTTATATTCAGCATTTCCTACATACGAAGTACTTGTGTACAAGGATTGTGGACGTTCAGAACCACCATGTGCCATTAAGCGTGCACGATAATCGCCAATAAATTCAGTTCCTTTTTCTTTCTTAGCATCAAATGGTCTTTCTAAGAATTGATGTTCACGTCCCATATCATCGCCATTCACAGTAGCTATAGCTTTATCTACATGAACTTTTGCAATAGGAGTTGTACCATTTACACCAGTAGCACCGATAGAACCTTGACCTTTGGCATCTTGAGCTTTACTGTCACCGCCTGCACCGAATTTAAGGTTTACACCAAAACGATATACGCGAGATTGCGTAGCTCTATCATCATCACGATGATCAAAGATATTATTAACGCCGAAATACACTAAGGAATCATTACCAAACTTACGTTGTACCATGGCATTCCATGTACCAAATGATTTTTCTTCATATTGATTAGAGACATTGTAAATAGCACTATCTTCATCGATACGTCCAATCCAATAGTTTGATCTATTTTTTTGCGTATTGCTATCTAACATCTTATGGTAATAATCTGCCCAAATTTGTGCATTCCATTTTTTAGTTTCATAAGTAATGCCGAAGTCAATTTTATTGGTTGGACGATCTAATAAATGTTTTGGCATTGTTGGGTCCGATTTATTCAATGCTTGTAAGCGAGTCCAGCCAAAGCGAGTACTCCATTTAGATCCAATTTTATGTTTCCACTCAATTTGAGCCCCCGTAACTTTGGCTTTGCCAATATTTTTGAAACTGTAGATTAAATCTGGTGCTTGCATCCATTTATCTTCGTCGCGTAACTGAGGTGCCCAGTCCTGTAACTTGCCTGTATAGTACACGGACATGTAGTTCGTAATATGATTTTGGAACAGGCCGAAACGGGCATAATCATTTTTACCTTCCCCTTCGAAACTAATGTCAATATTTTTTGAAGTTTCAGGTTTAAGATTTGGATTGCCAGCCCAATACCATCCCATTTTAGCTACACCTTGAGCTACTGGGTTAGAGCCAAACATTTCCCAGTTATACCATAATTCACCCATACCTGGTTCAGAATATCCAGTACCGATATTCGCTTTTAAACGACGATGAGCGTTGGAGTTAAGATTATAGGTAGCCCCTAAATTCCAAGAGAAGTGTGTTCCAAATAAACTGCTCTTATCGATACGAAGCGTTGGTTGAACTAATAAATCATTGTTTACTTGCCATGCATCAGATAAGTAGTAATTACTTTTTTTAATACTACCTTCACCTTCTGTGATGCGTTGATCACGTTCACGATATTTTTCTAAAAATTTCACACCATTATATTGGGGAGCTCTTTCTCTTTGTCCAGGATCAAGCGATTCACCTTGATCAAAATATTTTTTAATTAAGCTACTTGCTTGAGCCTTAGCTAAATCTGGGTTTTGTGCCTTTAACTCTTTTTCAAACTTAACCCATCTTTTCCAATACTCATCCGTCATACCATAAGCTTCATATGGGTTTTCAGGCATTGTAGCGCTAGACCACCAAGGAACTTCTACATCTGCATACGGAGATTTATCCAAACCATGTTCACGATAATATTCATATGAAATAGGTGGTGCTTCGCTTTCTTTCTCAGCTCCATAATACTCATAATCCTTATCCCAAATAGGTAAACCTTCTTTACTTGGTTTAAATTTATAATCATGAATATGAGAATACAGACGCAAACTATTGTCACCAGGTCTACGTTGCAAACGGTCAACACCTGCTACTAATAAGTTTTTATCGTAATCCCATGGATCAATATAACGAGTTTTTACATTAGGTGAACTTTTTAGTCGACTACCAGAACCTGTTTCTTTAGTTTGTGCAATCCCCCAGCTCAAAGTATGCTTATCCCCAATAGCAGAGTTTGCATTGAAGCGGATATCTGTTTGGCGATGATCTACATTATCAATATATTTTAATTCATTTTTACCTTCATATTGAGAACGACCAGCATAGTTAATTAAAGAAACATCATTTTCATTAATACGAGAATGATTTAATTCTAATTTCCAGTCACTGGCACCACCACGACCATTCCAAATCATGTTTAATGTATTACGGTTACTATCACGTTTAAAATGACGTTGAGGCTCCATTGGTGACGTACTATTTTTAACCTCCCGATGTAAGTCTTCTGTATAACGATTTAAACGTACTTGAATATTATGTTCTTTATTAATATCATAAATTCCATTAAAACCAATATCAGAAGTATCACCGTAGAAACGAAGTGCATTAGGTTTGAAGTCTCCTTCTAATTTATCACCTGTGTCTCTTCTTTCTTTTGTAGCATATACTGGTAAAATATCACGTTTACTACCAGAGATAGCTACACGTACTTTACCCATTTGTCCAGAATCAGCACGCAAGAAGAAATTAGTATTACCATAGCCAGTTTCTCCACCTTTTGCACGAGATCCTTCACCATTGATTTGGATTGTTGGTTTTTTAGCCGCTTTTTTAGTGATGATATTAACAACACCACCAATGGCATCAGATCCATATTTAGCGCTGGCAGAACCTTGTACTATTTCAATACGTTCTACGTTCTCTGTGCCTAAGCGCATAACTTCATCAGCTGCACCACTGAACTTAGCCAAGTCACCTAATACAGCTTGACCGTCTACTAAAATCAAAGTATGACGGGCTTCTGCACCACGAATGGATACACCCACACGACCCATGGAGTCTACAGTTTTTGATACGCCACTTTCAGTGAAAATGATATCTTCTACTGATTTAGCTTGTTTTTGTTCAATATCCTTTTTAGTAATAATGCTCACTTGTTGTGAGTTATATTTAGCCTCTTCATGAGCTCTATCAGCTGTAACATATACAGACCCCTCAGCTTGTACTGAGTTGGAATACATTAAACCTGGTAGCGCTATCCATGTAGCAATCGCACATGATAGCATGAAGTATTTCTGTTGCTTTCTACGATTTGTCGTCATGGCAATCTACTCCTACATACAAAAAAATTAACACAAATAATAACACAAATGACAAAAAATATCATTTTGCTTTAATTTTATACTAATTTATCTATCAAATCCACTCCGAAAGGTTTTCAATTAGCCCATTTAGTTATGTTTTTTGTAAATATTTCTCATTTTATAATGTAATAGGTATATAAATTAGGTTTATTAGCATATATTTCTATCGATCAACGAAGGGTACATATAAGTCTACTTATATACGTATAACCATTACACACTCTTTTAAGGAGATTCATTAAAGAGTATTATAGTCCTTCCTATTTTAAGATCATATGAGTGTCAATACATAAAATGCCTAATGAGCACTAGATACGCACTCATTAGGCATTAAAAATAATCTTTTACATTACATCATGGATGTATACAATAAAATAGTATTAGAATTTATATGTTCCTTGAATTCTTGTATAGTTACCTAATTTAAAGTTTTCTCCACCATACAATGTATCACGTTGTCCAATAGCTTTCGCATCAAATGTGTAGAATGCTTCTAGTAAGAAATCTTTACGAGGCACGTAACCACCACCTACAGTAAAGCTACTAATACCATCTAAGTAACGATCTGGAACAGAACCACTACCATTACCACCAAAGAAGGAACCATGATCAAATCGTTTATAATCGATGAAACCATTCCAACTTCCTGCACGTTTATAATCAGATTGACCTATATCAAAACGCACTACCCAGAAGCTTGGATTTCCACCCATAGCACGACCAGTTGGTGTAAAGTTAATACTACCTGGAACATAGTTATACACAGTACGTCCATTCATAAAGCGACCAAAGTCAGTTCTGTTTTGACCATAGTCAAAGGATACAGATGCATTACCTGTACTATATTTTGCCCCAATACCGATTACATTAGCCACACCTTTGAAAGTTGTACTTGATGTACCTAAGCCACTAGCAAATTGTACTGTATTTGTATCATTACCCATGGAACGCAAGTACCAAGCAGTAAGGCCTAATTGCTTACCAACCATATGGCGTAACTGTACATAACCAGCTCGTTTAATCGGTGGAATGACATCACGTTGTAATACAATGCCTTCTGCTGGAATGATAGCGCCAGTGTATGGAATGAAAGCTTCTCTTGGCAATTTACTATGTCCATCTGTCGCTTCTAGGGCGTTGACTAGTTCATTGAAGTAGCTCGCCACAAGATATGGATACATACCAGATTCATATGTTTTGGCAATAGATGATTCACCAGGAGTACCGATAGCAAGGTAATTCATTTCATAAAGTTTATCGCCTATGTTATCTAACAAGCTACTCTCTGCCTCAACTTTTACTACCCCTGCATTAAATGAGTTTTTAGCAATCGCTTCTGCTTGCTCTTGATAACCTTTTAGGATGGCTTCTTTATTCGATTTAAACCATTCTTTTAAAAATTCTTTCTTATTATTTCCCAGAACTTTCATATCAGTTAACTTTAATTTAAAGATAGGGTTCTCTAAATTAGCACCGCTAGGACTAATAGGTTTAGTGAAAGAACTTTCTCTGTCTGGACCATCCACTACAGGTTGATCATCAGGCCCATATACTAGTTCACCATCATCATCATACTTATAGCTTTTTTCTTTGCCAGTTAGTCTATAAGTTATTTCTGGCATCTTAATCGGAATCGTAATTTCTTCTTCTGTTTTTTTAGCTAAATTATATTTTTTAAAAGCTTTATCATGACCATAGGCTTTAAGCACATTTTCTTGCATACGAGATACTACATCATATTGGGCATCGATATTAACATCTAGTTTAGTGCTAACTTCTTGAAGTTCTTTTGTTTTTGCCTCAATATCTTTGCGATACTGCTCTTTCTTTTCAGGTGTATCAGCAATGTATTCGTTGTCCATTTCATCTTTCAAGGTAGCAAGTTCACTAGCAAACTCTTCTTTTTTCTCACTTAGTGATTTGTAATCCCCTTGTAAGGCTTTCAATTGTTGATAGAAATTAATTGTATTTGGTGCATCCTTCACGACTTTTTCAACTTTTGCACCACCTACTAATTTTTTATCTTCTTCAGAAAGACCCGTGTAATCAAAGGTTGTTCCTACGAATTCATCCACAGTTGGAGGTCGTTTGAATTTAGTGAAAATTGCATGGGTGTATGCAGAATCTTCAATACCTGTACTATGACGGAAATCACCATAACCAATACGCACTTGATCTTTATCGCTAGTCCAAACACTGCGTAGTCCATCAAATTCCTTATTAAACCAATAGCCGGTCATACCAAATTTCTCAGTCAATCGACCGACACTGAAATCCCATTTAGCATGATGGTTTGTGACATCTATTGTTTCTAAACGGCTATGAGAAAGTCCTTTAGACCCTGTTGTGACATGCGATGCATCGACGCCTTCTTGACCTTGTGCTGTAGCTACTACTTTTACATTCGTATGATCGCCCACACGAGCATCCACACCTAAGCGTAAGCGACTATGGAAGCCATGTTCATTTTTATCTTGTAAGTTTTTCAATGCTCCATCGCTAATTGAACTTACTGCTGTCACACGGTTTGCTGGTCTATCACTGCCTAAGTGACTGTCACCACCAAATCGGATATCTCCCACTACAGTAGCCCCTTTTTCTCGATTTTGGTCAAATTGAGATTCTAATACTGACGGCGTTAGAGCTTCTTGAGCTTTAGATACACCATGTTCTGTGATTGGAGTTGTTCCATTCATTGCTACAGCCTTCGCATCAGTATGTTTAGAAGTACTAGAACCATCGGAACCAAATTTTAAGTTCATACCAAATCGGAACTGACGTCCTTGTAGAGCAAAATCATCATCACGATGGTTGAATAGGTTGTTCATGCCAAAGTAAACAAGGGAATCTTTATCGATTTTTTTCTGTACAATCATATTCCAAATACCATAGGTTTTCTTCTTGTACATATCCGCTGTTTTTTTCGTATTGAACTCGTACGTGATAATAGACTTATCGTTATTTTCTGGATTTACTTGTGATGTAATATAGTTACCACCGCCAGCAACAGAGTTACTATCTAACATACCATAATAGTAATCAGTCCAAATATTGCCACTCCAGCCACTTACTTTATCTTCTAACTCCAATCCTAAATCGAGTTTATGCATTGGTTTGTCCAACAATCGTTTTGGCATATCTGGATTCGTTTTATTCACTGCATCTAAATATGTATAACCTACTTTTAATTTCGCATGGTCATTCAACCGTTGTTTCACTTCTAGTTCAACACCATTGACACGAGCTTTTCCGATATTGCGGAATGTATAAAGCATATCTGGTGCATGCGCATATTTTGTAGCTCCGAAATAAGTGCTTTCATCAAGATATGGATAGAAATCCATTAAATGTCCAGTATTAGCAATGGTCATATAGTTGCGAATTTGATTACGGAAAGCCGTCAATTTCATATAGGTATTTTTATTTTCTCCTTCAAAGGAAATATCTATATTTTTTGACGTTTCCGGTTTCAATGTAGGGTTGCCAATCCAATACCAACCTAAGCGAGCACGTCCACCTGACAATGGAGCCACATTCGTTACCGTAGGTCCAAACATTTCCCAGTTATAGTATAGTTCACCCATACCTGGCTCTGTGTAACTGGTTCCTACATTGGCTTTCAAGCGACGATGGGCATTGCCACCTACATTGTGTGTAACACCCATATTGAACGTCATATGAGATCCGAATAAATCACTATGATCTAAACGTACAATTGGTTGTAACAGAGTATCCTTGTTGATTTGCCATGTATCTTGCAAGAAGAAATGTTGTTTCCGTAATCTTGCACTACCCATGGTTTGCTGATTGATACGTTTATTGTATTCATCTTTGAAATGACCGCCATTAAATTGAGGTCGTACAATTTTGAAAGATGGATCTTCCATGTAATAGAATAAAGCTAAATAATCTTTATTAATTACAGGTGGTTTGACCCCATCAATGGTTTCAGTACCTTGATGACCTGGGCCATATTTAGCAATCAGTTCTTTATTGTACGGAATTTCATTTAATTTATCGTTGAATGCCTTGAATCGTTTCAATGCTTCTGGATTACGGGATTCCATATTGTTTGGTGTATATCCAGAGTTATACACAAGTCCATGGAATGCAGCAGGGTCTAGATTAGCCTCTGGGTCTAAATAGTTTTTGAAATCTTCATAAGTAAACTCTGGCACACTCGTTTTATCTGTATGATCGTAGCCATACCATTCTTTTTCTTTATCCCATTGTAATACGCCATCACTATTTTCTTTGAAAGAATGACGATAAATGGTACTTTCTGGTTTACCATGTTTTACAGCTAAACTTTTATCATAGTCCCATGGATCAATATTTCTAACCCATGTATGAGGTGCACTTTTTAGACGGCTACCTTCGCCACTTTCAGTAGTATATCCAAAACCATAAGAAAGTAAGTGATTATCGTTGGCTTGAGTGTCTCCAGTGATATTAAAGCTCCATTGTTTATGGTCCACATTGTCCACATAGTTCAATGTGTTTTTACCTTCATAATTACTGCGACCATACTCACTTGTTAAGGTTACATCATCTTCTTTTGTACGAGTATAGTTTAATTCAACCTTCCAATTGCTTTTTTCATCTTGTCCTGCATAGGAAAGGTTACTTTTATTTCTATCTAAATCACGTTTGTAATGAACTTGTGGTTCATCTTCGGAGTTTGTACGTTTTACAAAACGTTCTAAATCTTCGTTATAACGGTCTGTTGTAAATGTAAATGAATTATTTTGATTCACATCATAAATCGCAGACAATCCTAAATTGGAGTTTGTTCCGTAATACCTTAAGGAATTTTTAGGAAATTGTTCATTGACAGCTGCATTACCAAATGGAACTTCTTTTCTTTCTCTCGCTGCATATACAGGAACGATATCACGTTTACTACCATGAATATTCACACGTAATTTACCTTGTTGGCCAGAGTCAGCACGCATAAAGAAGTTACTATATGGGAACAAACCTTGATCCCCACGGGAACGAATACTTTCACCATTGATACGGATATTCGCATTTTTATTTGGTTTATTCGTGATGACATTGATAACACCACCAATGGCATCGGATCCATATTTTGCACTGGCTGCGCCTTGGATAATTTCTATACGTTCTACATTTTCTGTACCTAGTCGTTGTAATTCATCACCTTGACCTTGGTATTTTGCAAATTCACCCATCACTGGCTGCCCATCTACAAGAATTAATGTATGACGAGGTTCAGCACCACGAATCGATACACCGACACGACCCATGCTGTCCACTGTACGACTCACACCAGCTTGTGTAAATACAATATCTTCCACAGATTTAGCCTGTTTTTGTTCAATATCTTTTTTAGTAATGATTTGCACTTGTTGAGAGTTATATTTTGCTTCTTCTTGTGCACGGTCTGCTGTAACAAACACAGATCCTTCTGCCTGTACAGGTGCTAATCCACCAAGTAGATACCAAGAACAAGCCATCCAACTCATGACTGCACCAGTAAGTAAACATTTCTGATACGGCTTAGAATAATGCATAGCATTCCACCATCTTCCTATAAATACAAATAAATTTGATAACATTAATCATTTGTATTATAGACCTAATCAAATATCCCATCTACTCCATATGGATTTCAAATGCTCCATTTGATTCACGAATTGTAAAATTATATTTATATTTTAGACGATGAGTTCATGATAATATACTTTAATCATATCTAACTTTCATGATTATATGTTTATATTTCATTGACACTTATCACAGCTAGGAATATAATAATAAATGAGTATGAATAGGGAAATAAAGATTCATGCTTTTGGGTATATTCTAGTTTTAGGTAAGGAGAATTATTATGAAATTCTTTTCTAAAAGCGCTATGATTGCGGCATTAGCAGTAACTGCAGCTTTCGGCGTTTCTCAATCTACTGATGCGGCGTACATGTTAAACTCTGAAGTAAAAGATGCAACTCCAGCATTACAAGAAGCTGCTTCCATTGGTGTTCGCACATATGAAAATCCAATGATGAAAAACGCAATGAATAAAGATGCTATCGTAGTTATGTCCTTTGGCACTACTTTCAAAGATACTCGTGCAAAAACAATTGATGCTACTATCAATGAAATCAAAGCACAACATCCAAATGTTAAAGTTGTAACTGCTTTTACATCCCATATTATTATTGATCGCATTAAAGCCCATGAAGGTATTACATACCCTACTCCAGAAGAAGCATTAGACCAATTAAAAGCTGATGGATACACTCGTGTTGCTTTAACAACATTAAATATGATTCCAGGCATGGAATATAACTATGCTGGTGCTGTATTCAACCATCATAAACAAGATTTCAAAAAAATGACATTAGGTTTACCTTTAATGTACTGGATGGGCCAAGAAGAACAACGCGATGATATTGAACAAGCATTAAAAGCATACTCTTCCCAATTCCCTATGATCCAAACAAAAGATTCTGCTGTATTGATCATGGCTCATGGTACTCCAGATCCATCTAATGCGTACTATGCAGTAATCCAAGATCGTATCGATTCCATGGGATTCCAAAATACATACCTTTACACAGTTGAAGGATGGCCAAACCTTGAAACAGTTATCCCTCAATTGAAAGAAAAAGGTATCAAACACGTTACATTAATGCCATTAATGATGGTGGCTGGTGACCATGCAAACAACGACATGGCTGGTGACGAACCTGATTCACACAAAAGCATCCTTATGAAAGAAGGCTTCACTGTAGATACTTACATCCATGGTGCTGGTGAAAACCAACAAATTCGTGATATTTTTGCTGAACGTGCTTCCGAAGCATATGATGCATTAGTAAAATAATTGCAATCACAATAGTATAGTATTAAAATTTAGGGGGATACGTTTCGTATCCCCTTATTTGAAAGAAATAAACAATGAAAACATATTTAAAAATTTGTAGTGCTGTTCTACTTTCCACTTCTTTGTTACTAGGTGGATGCGCAAAAACAGGTCCTACTACAACAGAAACAACTCGCACTGTCTCTTACCAAGATCAGTCCTACACAATTCCTGCTAACCCATCCAAGGTGGTAGCCCTATCTAACTCTATTTCTAAAATGATCTATGCTGTAGGTGGCAAAGCCATCGCTCGTGTTGAAAGTAACGAAAAATTACCTAGTGAAATTGAATCATTACCAAGCATAGGCCATACAGCCAATCCTAATATGGAACAATTAGTTGGTCTACATCCTGATTTAGTATTAGGCTTACCTAGCCAACATGAAAAATTCAAAGGGCAACTAGATAGCAATAACATTCCATCTATTTTGATTAACTATGATGGAATCAATGATAATATTCCATTATTAACATTATTGGGCAATATTTTCCATACAGAAGACAAGGCCAAATCTGTCATCGAAGATTACAATAAAAAAATCGATACTGTGAAAGCTGCTGTCCCTAAAAATAAACCTGTCAAAATCGCTGTATTACGAGCTACCGGTAAATCGGTAACAGCCGAAACTCCTCTAGCAATCACAGCGTCTATGGTTCGTGAATTAGGCATTACCAATGTTGTCGAACAACATTTAAAAGATAATGTAACTTCTAAAACAGTGCCTTATTCCTTAGAAACATTAACAGTAGATAACCCGGACATAATCCTTGTTGTTACCATGGGTAAAAAGGATGAAATCAATGCAACCTTTGCCAAAGAAATGACTAGCAACCCAGCTTGGAATCAATTACAAGCTGTGAAAAATGACAAAGTCATCTTCTTACCATCCCAATGGTTCTTATTGAATCCTGGCTTGGAAACACCAGAAGCTATGGCTGAATTAGTCAATATTATCTATGGTGTGAAAGTACAATTATAAACGATAAAATGCATGCTAACGTATATAGCAACCTATATACTGTATAGCATGCATTTTAATTTGCTATCTTGTTGCTTTTTAAATTTTAACTTTCCCAAGAAATATCTATAATATCAAGACTATCATCAAATTTAACAGCTAAAATTTCATCACTTTCTTCTGGAGAAATCATATAATCTACAATCATTACATTCTCTCCATCTGTCCATAATCCAATATTCGTAACTTTCATACATTCTACAAATCCATTTACATCTTCTGGTAAATCAAGTTCTAATTCTTCTTTATGAAATGTAATATATGTATTATCTTCTAATAGATATTCTCCTATTACTTTTCTAGCTTTTTTGTTATATTCACCAAAATTTTGTAAAAATTTCGTAAAATTATCTAATAATACTGTTGTGATTTTAGCTGGTTTACCATACCAAAGTGTTGTATTAATTCCATTTACCTCTTCTTCCCACAATACAACAACATCGTTACTAAATCCCATACCATCGTCTAATCCATTTACTAAATCTAATTCTCCAAAAAATTCATGTTTTATTTTTTCCATATTCTACCTCATTACACTTTTTATTTATTCTATAAATTAACTTGTTACATCTATCCATTTTCTGCATTAATTCCAAGTGTAGGGATAATACTTTCTACAGTTTCTTCGGGAAAACTTAGATTCATATAAAATAAAATCTTCTTTATTTAATAAATAGTTCATATATCCCCCTTTGAAATTAATTTATCGGTATATACTCTAAAACAATATCACAAAGCTTTCCCTTTTCATCATACCCAAAATATACAGGATACTGTCCATCTCCAAAACCAGACTGAATCATAGGAATTGATAAATCTGTATTAGGAATTTTAAAGTTTATCCAGTCTCCATCTTCTCTTTGAAATTTTGGATATTTCATGGCATTTTCTTTAAATTCCTTTGCAAAAAAATCATTATAAATATTTTTTTCAGTATTTTCTTTATACCACTTCTCTACAAAATCACAATATTTATCTCTTGTTTCTACATCAACTATAGTTGCCAATCCTGCATCAACCATAAATCCAAAAATACTTTCACTATCTACACCTTCTAGGTTTTCATCACCTTTTAAAGCTTCGTAATAAATCACTGGCTTATTTTCATTAAATTTTACTCTTGTAAGTACATAACGATAGTGTTCTTCTTCGATTTTTACTACCAAAGTTTCAATGCTATACTTTCCTCTTGGTACTTTGGTTAAATAAGGTTTTTCTGCTCTACTCAGCCAAACCAAAGGATCTCTTACCAAAAGTTCTCCCGTCGGAAATATGATTTCTCCCATTTCTAAAACAAATAATTTTTTTCCATGAATTTCATTTTTTTCAAAAACTTCTGCATAGTTCATAGGGGCAACTAATAAATGTTTTACTGTTTCATATTTTTCAATCCATTCTTTTGTTGTATTCATATATACTCCTTTAAAAATTTATCGTTCTACCCTATTCCTAATCTTTCACCACGTATTTTAAAAATAGAATCCTAAGTTCTATCATTCTTTTTTTTGTTCTAAACCTTTTTCAATGAGGATTGCATTGTGGCCAATTTATCAAATAAGGAAACATTTAACATATCTGCTTCACTTGCATATTTAAACCCCCTCGATTTCGAGGGGGTTAAATTCTGGACTATTTAACTTCTCCCAAATCCCTAAATATTCGATAGTATTAAAATTATTCATCAATTTTACTCATTAATATACCGTTATTGTATCATACAATTATTGATTTATATACTAACACCATCAGTACATATCCCAACTAAAAAAATCGGCATAGTCCATGGTTATGACTATGCCAATTTACAAAATGATAACTCCTTTGTTAAATTTTACTCAAGTGCTACAGCAACCCCTGTATCCGTATGTAAGGAAACTCCCCTACTTCTACGTCTGTTCTAACAGCAAATACTTTCTCTAGTAATTCTTCTGTCATCACATCTTTTGGTGATCCATCGGCCAAGATCTGTCCTTGATAGAGTACTCCGACCCGATGGGAATATTGTGCGGCTTGGTTCAATTCATGGAGAACCATAACAACTGTTAACCCTTCACGGCGATTTAAGTCCTGTAGTAACTCCATAATCTCCAATTGATGGTTAATATCTAAATACGTAGTAGGCTCATCCAAGATTAATACTTTTGGTTCTTGAGCTAACGCCATAGCAATCCATACACGTTGCCGTTCCCCGCCGGATAAGGAAGATACTAGCTGATTCCGTAAATGACTCACTTGTGTGGCCTCTAAGGCAGCATCTACCACTTCTTTATCATGAGACCCTTGTTGCTTCCACCAAGATTGGTAAGGAAATCGACCACAGTTAACGAGTTCTTCTACTAACATATCTTTCGGGATAGATGGTACTTGTGGTAAGAATGCCATATATCTAGCCAATTCTTTATTAGAAAAGCCCTTTGCCTCTTTCCCTGCAATTTGGATGGTTCCCGTACTTTTAATAGCACTGGTAATGGCATGTAATAAAGTACTTTTACCACAGCCATTAGGACCGATTAAGGTAGCGATTTCCCCTTCGTACACGGTCCAATCGATGCCCTTTAAGACTTCTTTTTCACCGAAGGAGACATGACAATCTTTCACAGAAATTACTGGTTTCATTAGTCATCCCTCCTCAATAAATACAAGAAGAATGGAGCCCCAAAGAATGCCATAATGATGCCTACTGGAATCTCGATAGGGCTAAATAATGTACGTCCCACTGTGTCGCTAATAACAAGCACAAACGCTCCTAAGAAGGCAGATCCTGGTAATAGAAAGCGATAATCTGTGCCCAACATCATGCGCGCAATATGCGGAATAATCAATCCTACGAAACCAATTAAACCCGCTACTGATACGGCACTGGCTGCTAATAATGCTGCCACAGCAGTCATCATAAACCGTGTTTTTTCAACGGCTAAGCCTAAACTGCGTGCTGTTTCATCACCTAAGCTGAGTATGGTCAATCGTTTTGCCCCTAAGAAGGCAAATAACAAGCCCCCTATTGTATAAGGAATTAAGACATATACTTGTGGCCAACTACGAGCGGCTAAACCGCCAACCATCCATAGTAGAGCCCCTTGCACACGATCTCCATAGAATACAAGAAGGGCAGATATCATGGACCCTAAGAATGCTGCTACGGCTACCCCAGCCAAGATAATACGACTTGGACGTATACCCTGTTTCCAGGCTAAGGCATACACAAGTATGGCCGCTGTCAAAGCGCCAATGAAGGCGATGAATGGCACTGCATATTCTAGGTAAGGAAATAAAATTAATACTATGACACCAGCTAATCCTGCCCCCGAGGAAACCCCTACGATTTGCGGATCTGCTAATGGATTTTTCATTACTGCTTGTAAAATAGCACCTGCTACAGCTAGATTTGAGCCTACTAGAGCCGCTACTATATTTCTCGGTAAGCGAATGTTCCATATGACTAGTGAGTTTGTATCAGATAAAGTGGGAGACCACAGTGTATGCCAAATTTGAGCCAATGTAGTCTGGGCGGACCCAAATACTAATGACAAGATTAGGGCAGCAATCGCTGCTGCCCCAAACACTAGAACGAGAAACATACGCCATGCATTGCGTGTTTGACTCGTTCTATTCATTATTTCTTTTCTTTTCCTTCTACAAATAACATGTCGTTACGTTTTACATCTGTGTAGAACAATGCGTTAACAACGGATGCAGCAATGGAGCTACCACCTTTGTTACCTTGAATTGTAATGTAAGGAACTGGAGATACTTCTGCCAAATAATCTTTAGATTCTGCAGCACCTACGAAGCCTACTGGAATCCCGATGATTAAAGCAGGACGAATACCTTCTTCTAAGGCAAGGCGCAATACTTCGTATAAAGCAGTCGGTGCATTACCAATCGCCACGATTTGGCCTTCTAACTGTTTACCGAATGTACGCATCGCAGCAATAGAGCGTGTCACACCTAATTCTTTTGCCATTTCAGCTACTTTTTCGTCACGAATTAAGCAATGTGCTTCACTGTTATGAAGTTTCAATGCTGGTTTAGAAATACCTGTGCGCACCATTTCCACGTCAGTGTAAACATGAGCGCCATTATTAACAGCTGCAATACCTGCCGCTACAGCGCCTTCACTAGTACGGAATAATTTCGCATATTCTACGTCACCAGATGCATGGATAGTACGAGATACCACACGAATTTCGTCATCAGTAAATCCCATGTCTTTCACATATGGGTAAATAATTTCCATACTTTTATCTTCAATTGCTTTAGGGTTTTTAATGTAATCCATCGTAATCCTCCCATAGAGTTTTAAATTCTTCTACTGTTGAAATCGTCACTGCTCCTTTCGCCGGTGTTGGTCGATCGATAACAATGACATGAACATCTAAATCGATAGCAGCTTGTAACTTAGTGTCTGAACCTCCTACAAGGCCAGAGTTTTTCATGACTACTACCTCTGCTTTTGTATCTTGGAACATGACCTTATTCATGTCATAAGAAAATGGTCCTTGCATAGCAATGGTATATTTAGGAGATACTCCCAAATCTTCCATCATCTGCAGCACTTCCGCCGTCGGTAATACACGAGTCCATACTTCTTTATCTTGTAGAGCTTCGGACTTGGCAAAGATATGCATCGTCTTACTACCTGTTGTAAGATATACCACCTTACCTAGTTCACCTGCTAAAGTAGCTGCCTCTTCTTCATTGCTCACATGATGTAATTTATCATACTCTGGCAATGGCACTTCTTTCCGTTCAAATCGAATGAAAGGAATTTCCATATTTGCAGCGGCTTCACGAGCTGTAGCAGTCACAATCGCCGCATAGGGATGGCTCGCATCGATGAGCATCGTAATGCCTTTATTTTGAATGAGAGCTTTCATCTCCTCTAAATTTAAGCGTCCTTCATGGACTTCAATACCTAGATGGGATGCTAATTGTGCCCCATATTGGCTCACCACAGACACCAACACAGGTAATCCTGTATGCTCTTGTACTGCTACCGCCAAATTACGGCCATCTAGCGTACCCGCTATGACCCAAATCACAGTTTATATCCTCGCGGCGTAATGATTTTACCATTTTCCACATACGTTTGGCTGTTACCAATGATAACTAATGTTTGCATATCGATTTCTTCTTTATGGAAATGCTCTAAATCAGAAATAATAATATGTTGACCTACACGACCCGCTTTTTGGACAATGCCTACTGGCGTTTTAGGGTCACGATGTTGCAATACTAGTTCACGCACTTCATCTAAATGAGTGACACGCTTTTTACTACGTGGGTTGTACAATGCGATAACCATATCTCCTTCTGCACATAGGGCCGCACGTTTTTTGATTAAATCCCATGGTGTCATTAAATCACTTAAGCTGATAACAGCGAAGTCATGCATCAATGGAGCACCCAACACAGCTGCTGCCATGTTTACAGCGCTTAAACCTGGTACGATATGTACAGGAGGACGTTTTTCCTCTGCCACTTTATTAGCCAATTCGATGACAAGACCCGCCATGCCGTATACTCCAGGGTCACCACTGGATACCACCACCACTTTATGACCTTCTACAGCTAAGTCTACAGCTTGTTGGCATCGATCCACTTCTTGCATCATGCCTGTTCCTACAGTGACTTTGTCTGCTACAAGGTCTTTAATCAAATCTAAATAGGTAATGTAACCTACCACACGGTCTGCTTGTAAAATCGCTTCCCGTGCTTCTGGTGTCATAAATTCTGGGTTACCAGGTCCGATTCCGATGACTTGTAATGTGCCCGTGCAATGGCTACGGTTGTTCTCGGAAATATTGTTTTGTGCTGCAGTAGCTCCTGCCCCTGCGCTAGTAATAGTGCTGTCGTTTCGCATACGTTTCCTACTCCTATGGTTTGTTTAACAAAATTTGATTCAATAATTTGTGCCTCTTCAATACAAGGGGCCATTTCTTCTTGTGTATAAAATTGGATAGGCCATTTGAGCACTTCCATGGCTTCCAATAATCCTACTTCATCAGCTTTTACGATGACTGAGGCCGCTCCCTTGACACTTAATGGGGATCGTCCTACATTTTTCAATGATTCTGCTACCGCTGAAAGTATCAATTCTTTCGGTGTATCACGGCGACATCCGATACCTACCGTCATAGTCGGTGGTCGCAGCACCAGTGTGACACCTACGCAATCAATGGTTCTATCTGTAATCACAACCTTTGGCTCATCCCCCCATGGGAATACTTCCTCTGGATGAAAGAGAGCATAGTCCACTTGATGTGCTTGTACCGCTAGCTCAAAGTCATCTGCCAAGGTACTATCCAAATAATATTTAACAGATTCTCCATTGACAATAGCTGCATTCACCTTAATAAGCATGGAGAAGTCTTCTACCTTGGCGCCAATTCTTCGAGCCAACACATCTGGTGCAGGCAACTGATTCACGTCTGTAGCTGTCGTAATCACCGGGGTCGCACCGGTAATCATTGCCACCTCGCTAGTCCATTCATTAGCGCCGCCTAAATGACCAGATAATAGACTAATCACAAAGTGACCACCTTCGTCCATGACTAAAATAGCTGGATCTTCCGATTTATGCTTGATGAAAGGTGCAATCATACGCACTACAATGCCTGTGGCCATAATGAATAAGATACGGTCATAGTCTTTCCACAACTGTTTTATATGCGGTTTCAAAGAAGAAAAGGATATGGCTGTGTCTCCACTTTCACGTTCTACTTTTTCATAACAGTCCACCACATGTTCCTGTATATAGGCACTGCGTACTTGTTGGCCTAGCTTAGCCCCACGTTTTGTAACCGATACGATAGCTATCTTCATTACTTAGCATCTCGATACATATGAGCAAAGCCTTTGTCATAGAGTTTAGATAGTTCATAATCTGTATCTAATACACGGCTTACTACAATCATGGCTTGGCGAATAACACCTTCTTCTGCCACCACATCAGCAATCGTTTCTAATGTGCCACGAATAATGCGTTGGTCTGGCCAAGATGCTTTCACAACGATGGCCACTGGTGTCGTTTTATCGTAGCCACCTTCAATTAACTCTGCCGCCACTTTGTCAATCATTTGGACAGACAAGAAAATACACATAGTCGCACCATGGCTAGCTAGCATAGATAATTTTTCTTTTTCAGGCATAGGTGTTCTGCCTTCCATACGAGTGATGATGACAGTTTGCGTTACATTAGGCAATGTGTACTCTTGTTGCAAGGCTGCTGCCGTTGCCAAGAAAGAGCTTACCCCAGGTGTTACATCATAAGTAATACCCATTTCTTTCAAAGCATCCATCTGCTCTTGGATCGCTCCGTAGATAGCAGGGTCACCAGTGTGTAAACGCACTACCGTTTTACCTTCTGCCACACTAGCTTTTGTGACTGCTAATACATCATCTAAGCTCATAGATGCAGAATTATGTATTTCACAGCCCTCTTTACAAGCTTCTAAAATTGCTGGATTTACCAAGGAACCAGCGTAGATTACTACGTCTGCTTCTTGTACTAATCGATATCCCTTACGGGTAATTAACTCTGGATCGCCAGGGCCTGCGCCCACGATATGCACTTGTGCCATATTATGCCTCCTGTTTCACTGCAGTTACGATAAAAATAGGGCTCAATGGATTTAATAAATGGTATGGACCAGCTTTTCTAAAGCGGCTCACTTGCATTTGAAATCCTTCATAAGTATACGGTCTACCTTTTAGTTCTTTTAAAATCGTATAGCCTGTTTCCATAGTCACAGCGGTTACTACAAGACGACCGCCCACTTTTAACAACCGTGAGGCTTCGTCCATAATCGTCCCCATACCACCAGCACTACCACCGATGATAACAGCGTCTAATTCTGGTAAATCTTCCATACCTTCTGGCGCTTTGGCTTCAATAATTGTTAAGTTTTTTACGCCAAATTTTTCTTGATTTTGGCGAATTAAATCTGTTGCTTTTTCAAAGCGTTCGATAGCATATACATGTCCTTTCGGAGCAGCTATGGCAGCTTCAATCGAAATGGAACCAGTACCAGCTCCCACATCGAGAACCACGCTATCTTCTTCTACACGAGCTGCATTCATGACTACCATACGAATTTCTTTTTTCGTCATTGGCACATCGCCACGAATAAATTCCTCGTCTTCAATTCCAAAAAAATGTCTCATCCTAATACCACCATTACGGAGTGCCCAAAGCCCTCCAATTTTTGTAATTCTTCTAATGTACCGCGTTCAATACGCTCATCTTCATAACTCAATCGTTCACAGGCTGCCGCTTTTGTATTCTTCGGCCAACCATGCTCTTCGATTAAATAGTTTGCAATATAGGCAGGATTTTGTTCAGGATCCGTTAAGAAACCTAATTTACGTCCTTCTGCATAATACAAATCTGTTTCCTCTGGTCGACGACCGTGAAAGCTCATTAAATCTGCATTGTGCCATACTTCTCCAAGTCTAGCAAAGGCAAATGTCATGGAACTTATGCCCGGTGTCACATCAATAGGATTATTAGGAAACTTAGTTTTTAAATACGGCAACAAGGAATAATATCCTGTATCACCGCTGACTAAGACTACAATGTCATTGGATTGTAGTTGTTCTCCCATCCACTCTGCCATGGGTGTTAGTTTCGCAATAGGAAAGGTTACCTGACCTGGCTGAGCAAAATCTTCTAATGCTCGCTCACTTCCTACCAAGACCTTAGCCTGTTTAATTAGATGTAATCCTCTAGGTACTACATACTCTGGATTCCCAGGGCCAATACCTACGACATACAAGGTATGTGCCATGATTCTTCTTCTCCTATTTCCTTCGCTACTTCATCGACGGCCAATATAGTGCCATCTAAGGTAGATATGATAATGCCAACTTTTGCATCTTGCGCAATATAACGCATAGAGCGCAAAGACGCTCGATCCGCTACGCGCTGGTAAATGCCCTCCAAGTGTTCTCGTTCGATAATTGGCATGGCAGCCTCTGTTGTGCGACACTCCATCAATTCTTCACAAACTTCTCGAGATGCCCCTTCTAAGGCTGCATAAGCTACAATCGTTTCCATACGTCCATCACTCATGCGATTATGGGTATGAAAGCTGCCGCTAGCCAATTTGATAATTTTACCAATGTGACCAATGATGAGGATATTTTTAAATCCAATTTTGACACATTGTTCTAGCATGAAGCCGATAAAATTGCTTGTTTCTGCCATTTGATTGATAGAAATCCCTAGTTGTTCTTTTGCGATTTCTTGACCAATACGCCCCGGCACCAGGATGGCCGTTGTATAGCCTGCTTCTTTCATGACACGCAATTGCGGCACTAGGGAGTTTTTGAAACCTTCTTCACTCATGGGCTTTACAATACCTGTGGTGCCAATGATGGAAATACCACCTTCGATACCAAGAGTACCATTCAAGGTCTTTCTAGCTAAGGTCTCCCCCGCTGGTACGGATACTTTCACATGAATGCCCATGCCCTTTGGTACGAGCTCCTCGAAAACATAGGAAATCATCGTTCTAGGCCCCGGATTGATAGCAGGTTCTCCTACAGGTAAGGCTAGGCCCGGCTTAGTCACTATACCCACTCCAAATCCAGCTTCATACGTAATGGCTCCTGATTGATTTAATGTTACCGTGGTCACAATATCTGTACCATGTGTTACATCTGGATCATCACCACCATCTTTCACAACGGTTACCATAGCCTCAGTAGGCGATATTACTTCTACCTTCGCAATAGGCACAGTAATGAAAGCATCTTGGGGATTTCGTATAGAAACTTGGTCAACTATTTCTTCTTCGATTAGGGCTAAGAGTCCAGCTTTCACCCCTGCTGTTGCACAGGAACCAGTGGTGTAGCCACCACGCATATCTTCTACGTTCATAGTCCCTCACATGATAAAATAGGAGCATCTATTGGGTGATGCTCCTCTATTTGATTAAGAACGGAAATTCACAAATTGTAATTCCACAGGTAAATCTTGCTCACGAAGCATCGTAATCACTGCTTGCAATTGATCTTTATCTTTACCTGCTACACGTACTTGGTCTTCCATAATTTGAGCCGTCACTTTTAATTTCATATTCTTAATTAATTTAACTACATCCTTAGCCACCTCTTTAGAGATGCCATTTTTAATCGTCACAATTTGTCGAACTGTGCCACCAGATGCAGGCTCAATTTTACCATATTCCAAGTTTTTAATGGCAACATTACGTTTTACCATTTTACCTTTTAGCACATCGATGATGGCACCTAATTTGTATTCATCATCACAATGAATTTTAATGGTATCACCATCATGTTCTATATCTGCTTTACTATTACGGAAATCATAGCGTGTGCCGATTTCTTTCTTTGCTTGATTTACTGCATTATCTACTTCTTGCATATCCACTTCGGATACAACGTCAAATGAACAATCTTTAGCCATATAAACCTCCAATACATATTTACATGAACAGTTTAATTATACCCTACTTCCCTTATATTTTCTACCTTTACAGTATCTTTTATTATAGCTTTTAGGAATGTAGTATACGTAAAAAAAATACCTAATGAATACAGTTTTAATTCCTCTATTCATTAGGTATCTAGTATCGTTATATCAAATTATTTTACGCCATCTTTTGTGCGTTCAAACCCTACTTGCTCTGCAGCGATTTCATACAAAGCAATAGACACTGGATTTTCTGTTCCTACTTCACCTACAAGGGATGGATCTCCATCTGTCAATTCACGAGCACGCTTAGCTGCTAATGTTACCAACGTGTATTTACTATCCACTTGTTTTTCTAAATCCTTTAAATGCGGTTCTACCATCATAATGAAAGTCTCCTTTGTCTACTTACTATATTATTGCTGTCCTTGCTCATTGCTGTAACGTTTATAAATGTATTGAATCTTTTCTTTGTTGCGACTAATCTTACATGTTTCAGCCCGCAAGATAGATGCTGTTCGTTCAATGGCATCTTCCAAATCGTCATTCACCACTATGTAGTCGTAACGATGTGCTAATGCTAATTCTGAACAAGCTAAAGATAAACGTTTATGAATCACTTCTTTATCATCCGTACCACGACCATGCAGACGAGATGTTAAAACATCTAAGGATGGCGGCACAACGTAGATAAAGACAGCATCGCTGTAGGATTCTTTTACCTTCATAGCACCTTGAATATCAATCTCCAAAATCACACTCTTGCCTTCTTCTAATAAGTTCATGACGTGCTCTTTCGGTGTACCATAGTAATTATCGTACACTTTTGCATATTCTAAGAATGCATCTTCTTTGATTAACTTTTCAAACGTCTCTACATCTCGGAAGAAATAGCTAATACCCTCTTCTTCACCCACTCGTGGTTGACGTGTGGTCATTGATACAGAATAGACCAAATTTGGCATTTGTTTGCGGAGTTCTGCACAAATCGTGCCTTTTCCTGCCCCAGATGGTCCTGAAATGACGATTAATATTCCTTTATCAGACATGATAACTCCAGTACTACTTACACATTATTCTATATTCTGAATTTGCTCTCTTACTTTTTCTAACTCTACTTTCAATTGTACAACTGTATCTACAATTGTAATTTCATTCCCTTTAGATCCCATTGTATTGACCTCACGGTTCATTTCTTGTAACAAGAAGTCTAACTTCCGTCCAATAGGTCCTTCTTCCTCAAGGATTTCCTTTAATTGTACCACATGTGAGGCAAATCGGGCAATCTCTTCTGAAATATCTACTTTATCTGAAAGAATAGCCACTTCTTGCATAAACCGTTCTTCTTGAAAATCTACGCCCACTTTATCTAGCATAGTTTGGATTCGTTGTAATAACCGATCTTCATGATGTGCTAGGGCCACATCCCTTCGACTTTCCATGTAAGCGAATAATGTTTCAATCCCTTGTAGGCGTTTCGTAATATCTTCTTTCATCGCAACGCCTTCTTTGGCACGCATCGCAAGAACACCGTCAATGGCCAATTTTGTTGCCTCTTCTAAAGATCGTCCCATCGCCTCTTCATCAGTAGGTGGTTCTTCTACAGAGATCCAATCCGAAGAAATGGACATAATCGCCGATAGAGGAACCTCTTTCACATCTGCATAGAATCCCTCTTCTACCAAAAATTGTTTAATCTGTCCACATAAGGCACGGTTCATAAATAATTCTTTCTCTTGCTCGCCGGACTCTTTGTATAAAATAGACACCTCTACCTTACCACGTTGAAAAGCAGATTGAATTAACCGTCGTACTTTGTCTTCAAAGATATTAAATTGTTTAGGACTTTTAATTGTAATATCACAATATCTTGTGTTTACCGTTTTAATCTCTACTTGGAAACTTCCTGTTTCTGTAGTCACTATGCCGCGACCAAAGCCTGTCATACTATTCATGGATTTACCTCGCGTTTCCGTTCTATTTCTTACCTTTCAGTATAGCACGGTAAGACTAAAAATAAAACGTTTTATTTGCTCTAATCTAGATCTACCATAAAGTTAATATAGTTAGAAATTTTAATTCACTGCTAATCCAGATATGCATTATCCTTCTCTTATAGATTTATCTCAATGAAACATCAAGTTTAACCATGTCTCTATTCAGCTATATTTTGGGTGTCATACCTTTAATTCAAAACCTACCTATATCTACTAGTACTAGATTAGTGTATACTAGTATAGGGATGGTTTTTAAAATTTATCCTTTTCCTAATAAATAGTACATACGCATTGTATCCTTAGTAAGATACCATGTAATGTCAATCATTTTTGTAATCTTATAAATAAATAGCTATGTCTTTTGTATAGTATCGAAGTATGATTTCACTGATATGTTACACTTTCAGGTATAGCAATACAATACACCTATAACGAAAGGATCCCCATGAATTTAGATGGTTTAACATTGTCTGTATTGATACGAGAACTGAACGAGCAAGTCGGAAACGGTCAGATTCAACGTATTCAGCAGATCGATAAAACAAGTATACTTTTAAAAATTAATACACCTACCACAAGTCCCTACTTGGTAATTACCGTAGGCAGTGCTCCGTCCATCTACGTTACAGATACGATAGTGGATGCCCCAAAGGAGCCCACCTCCCTCATTATGTATTTACGGAAACATATTGAAGGAGCTCGCATTACCAATATTGAGCAACTTCATGGAGACCGTATCATTCGCATTACCGCCGATAAATTAGGCTTAGATGGTTCCATCGTTGTAAATGAAATCTATGTGGAACTAATGGGTAAATATTCCAACTGCATTTTCGTACAAGATGGCATCATTTTAGAATCTCTTGTTCATGTCACACCACTTATGAATCGTGTGCGTTCAGTGGCACCTAAATTACCCTATGAATTACCGCCTAATACATCTCGTGTCGACCTCATGCAATTCTCTAGTCATGAAATAACGCAGTTACTACAATCCTTTTCCCAAGATACAGTAGGTAATACCATTCGTCATATCTTCAATGGCTTTGGTCCTGTCCTATTAGATGATCTATGTTATCGTATGGGGCTAACTCCTACGACACCGATGACAGCGGAGCTCATCAATAGTATCACCGAAGGACTTACTAATTTGCAATCCCAACTTCTTAGGACACAAGGATTATTGCAATACACTACAGCTACTGGTAAACGCTTATTAACGCCTATTCCACTCTGTGAAAGTTCCCCCCACACCATTGTTGATACTATCCAGTATCCAACAATTTCTGAGGCCCTTTCACAGGATGTGACAAAGCTAGGAGCCATACACACGGCAGGAAAAGAGTTAGAAAAAATTATCGCCGCCGCCATCAAAAAAGAAGAATGCCGTCACGAAAAAATCAAAGCTGAACTAGACGACACATCCAAAGCGGATATGTATAAATCCTATGGGGATTTACTCATGATTTATAGCTACTTACCTCATCACTATGAATCAGAAGTGACAGTACAAAATGTTTTATCTGACTCGGCTGAAGATATTACAATCCCATTGGATCCCCCATTATCCATTACAGAAAATGCGCAAGCTTATTATAAACTGTATCGTAAGATGAAAAATCGTACGAAAAATGGTCAATACCAACTAGAACAAAGCTCCATACGCCTTTCTTATTTGGAATCCATTCAATACAGTTTATCGTTGGCTACGACCAAGCAATCTGTTCAAGAAATTCGCAGCGAATGTGAAAGTGCAGGAATTTTGCGACAATCGAAAAAGCCAATTCCTTTCAAGATTAAAAAAGACAATTTCTTGCATTTCACTATTCCTAATGGTGACGTATATGTAGGACAAAATAACCAACAAAATGAATACCTTACCAACCGTTGGGCCAAACCTAATGACCTATGGTTACATACACAGCATATTCAAGGATCTCATGTTATCTTACATTCAGATATAGAGCCAGATATTAAAATGATTGAAGCTGCTGCGCAAATCGCTGCGTATTTTAGCAAAGGAAAAGATACATCTAAAGTAACCGTGGACTACACCTTAGTGAAGCACATTAAAAAGCCACCTGGATCTCCTTTGGGATATGTCATATTTAATACCCACAACGACATTGTGGTAGAACCGAAAGCACCTGAGGGGTATATAGAAAACAACTAGTTTAGAATATCTTACATGCAAGATAGAAGGCTCTTTGTAATCTAATAGAACTACTGATTCCTTACAACATAATCAGAATATAGAAAAGGCTGTAAGCATTCATATCGTTTGCTTACAGCCTTTTTATCATTCTAATTCATTGCTTACAAAACTACTATAGCAATGCATTCATTTTACCAATTTCAGTAATTTGTTCTACTGTTAATTTTGTAATACGAGAAATCATCTCTACGGACAATTTCTCCTTAAGCATTCCAATAACAGCTTCTACCTTACCTTCAGTTCGGCCTTCTTCTCTACCTTCTTCTCGTCCTATTTCAATTCCCTCTTTTAATTTTCGATCCATTTCAAATGCTAACGTCATATAATCTCGCCTCCATTCATCACATTGTTTTATCGTATGAACTTCACTATCAATCTCACACATCAGACTATCTTCAGGTTCTTTTCCATCTATATAATCTAAAAAATATTTTAGCGGTTTAGATATATCATCCAATTCACCCTTAGTACTTAAGAAAATCTTATGAGTTCCATCATTCAACGGTCTATTCGTATTTTGCAAACATAAATATTGAAAATCATACTTATGAAGTTTATCTGGAAACACCTCAAAAGTACATATAAAAATAACGTATACATCGTTTAGTTCTGAATAGTGCTGTCCCTTTTCTAAACTATCAATATCTATGGCACTTTGATAATAACGAGCCCTTTTGACAAGCTCCTTCATATCTTTACTAGTCTGCATTTCAATATTAAAGATAGTTCCTTTATCATCATTGACAAATACATCTAGTCGCACACTCTTACTATCTAAGCGAACATCAATAGTCTTCTCTTCTTCCAGATATTCAATATCCTTAATATCAATATCTAAAAGTCTTTCTATCGTTTGCTTGCAAATGCGTTTATTACGCATCACTTTCTGAAAGATAAAATTATCTTGTATCGTAAGTTCTTCATAAGGCTTGATAGACATAGGATTCACACTCCTTTTTCTATCTAGATTATAGCACAAAGATGATAGATTAACGAGATATATTTAATGACTAAAGCTTATCCCAATACATTTGCCATGGCTTGTACTGTTCGTTCGATGGCAATATCGATGGTCTCTTTATCTATGGTTAATGGGGGATTAAAGTAAATGACATTCCCCAATGGTCTAAGTAGTAATCCTCTATCTAATGCTTTTTTGTAGATTTGATAGCCCATGCGCAAGGATCCATCAAAGCCTTCTTTTGTTTCTTTATTGGTAACAAGTTCGATAGCGTTAATTAATCCCATACGACGGATTTCTCCTACATTGGGGTGATTACCCAATGCTTTCACTAAGGCATCATGTAAATAGTTTCCCATCTTCTCAGCTTGTTCTAAAATATGTTCATCCCGCAATGTGTCGAGTACTGCCAGTGCTGCGGCACAGCCCAATGGGTTACCACTATAGGTATGACTATGCATGAATGCTTTCATCGTATGGTAATCATCGTAGAAGGCCTGATAAATTTTTTCAGCTACTACTGTAATTGACATCGGCATATAGCCACCCGTCAACGCTTTGGAGACAGTCATAATATCTGGAGATACTCCTGCATGGTCAAAGGCGAATAGCTTGCCTGTACGTCCAAATCCTGTGGCAATTTCATCAGCAATCAATAGAACTCCATAACGATCGCAGAGCTCACGTAGTTTACGTAGGTATTCTGGCGGATACATTTTCATACCTGCACAACCTTGAATCAATGGTTCGACGATGACTGCTGCTAAGGTAGAGCCATGTTCTGCAAAGTCTTTTTCCATATGCTCAAAACATTCACAAGAACAAGTTTCACGAGTTTTATCATAAGCGCAACGATAACAGTCTGGTCCTTGTGTGTGAATAGTTTGATCCATCAACATTGGCTTATAAATTTCAGCAAATAAATCCATACTGCCTACCGATAAAGCACCAATGGTTTCGCCATGGTAACTTTCACTAAGGCATAAGAATTTTTGCCGTTCTGGATGTCCAGTTTGGTAATGATATTGGAATGCCATTTTTAAAGCACATTCTACAGCGCCAGACCCATTATCACTGAAATGAAAGCGTGTTAATCCTTCTGGCACCATTTCTTTCAATCGTTCCGCCAATGTGATAGCAGGTCTATGGCTAAAGTTAGCGAAGATAACATGTTCCAATGTATCTAGTTGGTGTTTAATCGCCTCATTGACCTTTGGATGACAATGTCCTAGTAAATTACACCACCAAGAACTAATGATATCTATGTATTCTTTTCCTTCTACATCATATAAATAGCAACCTTTCGCATGGTCGATTACAATGGGCGGCAATGTTTCATAATCTTTCATTTGAGAACATGGATGCCAAATTAACTCTAAATCCTTTTTTGCCCAATCTTTCATGTGTATACCTATACCTCTCGTACATTTACTATGCCATATCTAATATATATTTTAAATAAATCCTATCTTCCTATTTATGCATGGGATTCGCAATATCTTCGTAGCAACCTAACATAGTATCCACATCCATATGCAATGATGTTTCACCAGGTCCTACTCTATCTAACACAGTAATACCTGTCAATCGTTCCATCATCACGCAGTTATCTTCTTCCATAGGGTTACCTGTATATTGGTTGACAATAATACCTTTCACAGGAATGCCTTTGGATTGCAAATAATGGATTGTCAACACTGTGCTATTAATCGTACCAAGTGCTGCTGTAGCTACCACAATAGTTGGCAAGCCTAAATCTTTTACGACATCTTCTAGCATATATAGTTCTGTATCTGTTACATATAGAGGACAAATAATTCCCCCACTACCTTCTACGGTTGTGTATGTATGTGTGTTAGCAACGTTACAGAAATTTTTGTTCACTACGGTTCTATCGATAACCTTTCCTTCATGAAGAGCCGCCAAATGAGGAGATACGGCCTCATCAAATACGTATGACAGTAACGTTTCATCCTCCTGTGAAAGTCCCGCCACTTGTTTTACATAGCCTGCATCGCTTTCAGAAATACTAGGAGCACCGCTGACAGCAGCTTTGTAATAGGCTACATCATGGCCTGCTTCACGAAGTTTTTTGAGCCATAAAGCAGTGATATATGTTTTACCTACATCCGTTCCTGTACCTAATATATACAAACCTTTTGGGCTTTGAGTTATTGTCATGATTTTATCCTTTCCTACGGTGTTCATCACCTGCGGTGACTTTCACAATTATCAACATAAGGTGCATACCAACGTGTACATGCACCTTATGTCACATCTGTTATGTATACTATCGCTTTAAAATCGGAAGTAATCGTTTTGCAATCACTGCGGCCAAGATACAAAGGAAAATATCTGGAATCACTGGCAATGCAAAACAGTAGATAAATAATTCATCTAGTCCAATTGGTTTTGCTAAGTATAGATCCATGATTTCATATAAGTAGACCATGCCTAAGGCATATACTATAGCTAAATTCACAAAAGAAGCGGTTAACAATGTTTTGAAAGTCACAACTGTTGCTTTTTCTATCATACAACCCGCCATAAAAGCGCCAATAGCAAAGCCTAAAAGATAGCCAAATGTAGGTTTGAAGATGTACATAAATCCACCACCTTCAGTAAATACCGGCACCCCTACAAGACCAAGAATGATGTACATCGCCACACTCATACCGCCTAATCGACTTCCCAAGATTAAACCAGCTAATGTCGTAAAGAGCAATTGCAAGGTAAATGGCAAATTAGGAATAGGAATCTTAATAAATGCCCCTACCGCTACCAACGCCACAAATAATGCGGTCATCGTAATTTGCCTTGCACTCATCATACCTGTTACATTTGATTCTTCTTTCATGATAGGACCCTCCCTTGAGCCACAACATAAGATGATAAAAAATGTCTTTCAAGTAGTATTAAAACACTATTATTTTTTATTGTCAACTCCAATGTATTTGCTAGGAGTTTACAATAAAAAGAAACGACCTATCGTATCATATATCATGATAGATAGATCGTTTGTATATTATTAGATACATCAAAGATTTATAACTATACGATAATAAATATATCCAAAAGTTAATACTGCCTCCATGGAGTTGTAAAACTTTAATGACTGTACGCTATTTATTTGCAATTAACTGTTCCACCACAGAAATTTGCTCTGTATCTTCTTGTTTCCACGTCAAAGGCACCACAGATATATATCCTTCCTTGATATGTCCTACATCGGTTGGTTTATCTTCCTTTTGGAATCCTTGGTCCCCTACAATCCAATAGTATTCTCTGCCTTTGGCATCTTGTCGTACATCGATAACATTGGTGTACTCTTGAAAGCCTTGATAGAATACTTTCACTTGCTCCCAACCTACAGGACCTTCTTTTAAGAAGTTAACATTCAATAGACCTTGGTAGTGTCCCTCTTCGTACATGACTTTGATAAAATCAGTAATGAAGGGCAGTATTTCTTCCATCCGTTTCACGCTATATTTCTCTAAAGATAGCGCCAAAGATGGAATGCCGTACATCAATCCTTCTAATGCGGCACCAACAGTGCCTGAATACACCGCATCAGAACCCAAATTAAATCCGTGATTAATACCAGATACCACTAAGTCAGGACGATCTTGTTCCAATAAATAGGACAAGGAGAATTTCACACAGTCCACTGGTGTCCCTTCTACAAAGAGCATTCTAGGATTCTCTCCCTCTTCACTCATTTCTTTTGCTCGAATCGGTACCTGTACCGTTAACGCACTAGATTTAGCACTTTGCTCCACCTTAGGCGCCACCATTGTCACTCGATAGTGCTTTGCTAACTCCTGTGCTAATCCTTGTATCCCTGGGGCCCATAAACCGTCGTCATTTGTTAATAAAATATGCATAGTATCTCCTATCTAATAGTAATATTACATATACTATTGTATAGTAAATTGACTAATATTTCTATAATTTGTAAGATTCCGAATATATTTATTTTAAAATTATATCGAACATAAAAACGGCTAGCCCATTTTTAGGACCAGCCGTTACTTTGTTCGATATTATTCTTCAATAGCGGAGATTTTATCCACACGTTTTGCATGGCGACCGCCTTCAAATTCAGTGTGCAACCAAATGTCAACGATATCTAATGCCAAACCTTGACCGATAACACGTTCACCCATGGTGAGTACGTTGGCATTGTTATGCTCACGGCTAGCGTGGGCAGAGAATGTATCATGACATAATGCAGCACGAACCCCTTTTACTTTATTCGCTGCAATACCGATACCGATACCTGTACCACATGTCAAAATACCACGATCAAATTCACCAGCTGCTACTGCTTCTGCCAATGGTTTTGCCACATCTGGATAATCCATGGAATCTGTGGAGTACGTACCAAAATCTTTGTACTCAATGCCTTGTTTCTCTAGTAAGCCTTTAATCGCTTCTTTTAAATGAAATCCACCATGATCACAACCAACTGCTACTTTCATTTCGTCCTCCTTTATTTAATACTAGCTTCATAAAATAGTATCTTATTAATATATATCTTTAGATACGCCTGTATTGTAGATACATATCCGCATTGTTGATTTATACATACAAGCAATTATAGTATTCTTTATATACTATGGTATCCAATCTATTTGATGAATCAATTGGAGCATTCTTATTTATGCAATGCAAGTCCTTGTTGTACATACCGTACAATCTGTTCCGCTGTTTTAGTATATATTTCTTGAGATTGTCCAAATGGGTCTTCTACGTCCCCAACTTCACCACCAAATTCAGCAAGGGTCATAATTTTTTTACTATCGAAAGGAAATTGGCGAAGTAATATTTTTTTATGATCTTCTGTCATTGCCAATACATAATCTGCGGCTTTCACAAAATCTACTTTTAATGGGCGAGAGCTGTGTTCGCTAATATCTTCGCCTACTAATTCACGAACTGCCTCCACAGCTTCGTCGCTCACCTTAGCTCCAGGAACGCAAAATAATCCTGTGGATAAGGTCAATACCTCTATACCAAGTTCACGCCCTACAGCACGGGCAATTCCTTCTCCCATGGGACTACGACAGGTATTCCCTGTACAAACAAACAATAAATTCATAATTACCTCTACTACACTTTAAAGCTATTTTACACCATCCAATATGGTCTAGCCATCACGTTTACAAAATCAATTAAGAAAAACCATATCTGATATATATCAACATACCAATATTTAGAACTACTGCACTCATCCCATCAAGCGTTTCAAACATCCTTAGATATATTGTACATGACCACCACTGGCTTTCTCTAAGCGATTCATAACGGCCACACCAAGTCCTACCGGAGCACAGCCTTCCACAATTAATGTATCCACACCCATATCGTTAAACTGTAATAAACTATCATATAAACGGTTGGCCAATGCCATAGGCTCTGCTTGTTCACCATATACAATGATATCTACCGAAAGTGTAAAATTGGGAAGTACTGTATTTAAATTTTCCAAAGTTTTCTCTGAAAGTAATAACCCAACTCTCGGCTTTCTTGTGCAATCTTCCTGTAAAATAGCTTCTTGCTGAACCATCTTATCTATGATGTCTTTCATGTGTTCCGCTACTGTTAATGACTGTCCCACTAGTACTTGTACCGGCATATCAGGGGCATAATGGCGATATTTCATCCCTGGCGCTTTCGGCGCCTCTGTAGGATCATGCAATGCCGTATCATATACCACATGGTCCGCCACCATTTCTAGCATCTCTTTTGTGACACCACCGGGACGTAGGATAATTATCGTATCATCTTCGACTTGTACGACTGTAGATTCTACGCCAATTTCACAAGGCCCTGCATCTACTACAGCATGAATACGTCCTTTCATATCGTGTAAGACTGCTTCTGCCGTAGTCGGACTTGGCCGACCTGAACGATTGGCACTAGGCGCTGCAATAGGCACACCCGCAATACGTATCATCTTACGACACACCTTATGGTCTGGGCATCGTAATGCCACCCGTGAAAGTCCACCGGTCGCACGCTCTGGCACTAGCGCAGACTTTTCAAAGGTAATCGTCAAAGGACCTGGCCAAAAGGTATCCATTAATCTTTGTTCTAAAGGAGAGATATGTTTCACTAAACGGTGTACCATAGACTGATCACATACATGTAAAATTAAAGGATTATCAGAAGGTCGCCCCTTGGCTGCATAAATACGATCCATCGCATCTGCTGCCAGTCCATTAGCTCCTAAGCCGTAGACCGTCTCCGTAGGTATGGCCACCAAATCGCCTACACGAAGCAACGTACCGGCTAATTCTACATCATCAGGAGTCAATACCTGTGTTTCAATATGTTCTACTACTTCCATATCATACCTCCTTTCCTATGTACTGTTTCCTATTTACTATTATATCACTTATAACAAACTTATTTTAAACTATATGAGACAGTAATTTTCGACTCTCATCCTACCTCCACAAAGCGAGCCGTATATAAACTTTTGTTTGTACAGGATATTGTTGATTACTACAGATAGAGTGCCATATACTTCGGAGCAAATCTCAGTGGAACGTAAATCTATGGACAAGTATATGGCGCTCTATCCCCACTATTACATGTATCGAACAAAATTTTATATAAAAGAGCGTCGTACTTCCCAACGTACTTCACGAATAATACCAGCTATATCTTGTTGATACACTGGTTCTCCATAGTATCCTGTTTCTGCAGCTAGCTTTGATACAGCCTCTTCTTGACCTTGTCCAATTTCGATGGCAAGGTATCCACCGTCTTTTACTAGACGCCAACCTTCACGAATGATAGGAACATAAAACTCTAATCCCGTAGTTCCTCCATGAAGGGCAATATGAGGTTCATGTAATACTTCTTGAGATAATGTGTTCATCTCTGCGGTGGTAATATACGGTGGATTCGACACAATTATATCAAATAAACCGTCTAAGGATGTTTGTTGTTCATCAAATAGAGACTTACAAGCCTCTAACAGCGCACTATATTCAGTACCTTTACCTACTTTCACCTGTTCTAATAGTTGCTTTATATCACTTTCACAGAACCTTGAAACATCGGCTAATTCTAAGGATACGCGATTCTCCTCAGCTACTGCTAATGCTTTGTTGGAAATATCTACACCTACACCAGTGGCATTGGGCAAATAATGCAATAGACTGAATAAAATGGTACCGGGACCTGTACATAAGTCTAAAACGCGTGGCGATGCATCTACTTCATAAAGGTCTAGCATATCTTCAATTAAGGTTTCTGTATCTGGACGGGGAATCAATACATGCTCGTTCACATGAAAGTCTAACCCCATAAATTCTTTATGCCCTGTAATAGCGGCTACGCTATACCCCTTCGCACGCTGTACCACTAGAGGTCGATAGGCATCTAATTCAGCTTTGTCCAAAGGTCGGTCAAAGTTGACATATAAATACATGCGGTCACAGCCCAAACTATGAGAAAGCAGTACTTCCCCATCCAAGCGGCTTGATTCTATGCCTTTGGAGCGAAAATACTGCTCTGTCCATTGGAGCATGCGACTAATAGTCCATAACTCATTATCCATGTTGATTTGCCTCTTGCATTTTAGCGGCTTGTTCTGCTGTAATGAGGGCTTGAATTAATTCATCCATATCTCCATTTAATACAGCATTTAATTTGTATAAAGTTAAGTTAATGCGATGGTCTGTGACACGACCTTGTGGATAGTTGTACGTACGAATACGCTCGGAGCGATCCCCTGTACCCACTTGGCTTTTACGGTCTGCTGCCATAGCGGACGTCGCTTCTTGCTCTGCTTTATCTTGTAATTTAGCACGCAATACGCGCATTGCTTTTTCACGGTTTTTGAGCTGAGAACGCTCATCCTGACAAGCTACCACAATACCAGATGGTTTGTGTGTAATACGGACAGCTGACTCCGTTTTATTAATGTGCTGTCCACCTGCACCAGATGCACGGTATGTATCGATTTCCAAATCTTTTTCATTGATTTCGATGTCGATATCTTCTGCTTCTGGTAATACCGCTACCGTTACAGTAGACGTATGGATACGTCCAGAAGATTCTGTATCTGGAACACGTTGCACTCGGTGTACGCCACTTTCAAATTTTAACTTAGAATATACACTGTCGCCTTCGATGGAGAATACGACCTCTTTGAAGCCCCCTAATTCAGGCTCGTTCGCATCGATGATGGTACATCTCCAGCCTTGTGTTTCTGCGTACTTTGTAAACATACGGAATAAATCTCCTGCGAACAAAGCGGCTTCATCACCACCGGCACCGCCACGAATTTCGACGATAATATTTTTATCATCGTTCGGATCTTTTGGTAATAGCAAAATATGTAATTCTGCTTCTAATTCATCTCGACGAACTTTTAATTCATTCAATTCTTCTTGTGCCATAGCACGGAAGTCTTCATCTAGGCTTTTATCACCTAGTACTTCTAACGCTTCTTCAATGCCAGCTAAGACTTGTTTATATTGACGGAATGTGTTCACTGTATCCGTTAATGACGCATGTTGGCGAGTCAGTTTACGCCATTCTTCTTGGCGAGCAATCACATCTGGGTCAGAAATGCGCTGTTCCAAGTCTAAAAATTTATCTTCAATCACTTGCAGTTTATCTACTAACACGGTGACTCCTTTCTAATCTTCTTCGTAAGCATCTTCTTCACTAGGTCGCACAGATTGTAAGGCTCGAATAGCCACTTCAATTTGGTCATCCTCTGGCTCTCTCGTAGTCATATATTGTAGGGCCAAACCAGGAGCAATGATGGCTTTCATGAGTGGATGCTGTGTCCGTCCAGCTAGGCGAATCAATTCATAGGAAATTCCAGCCACCACTGGCATCAAGGCTAATCTAGATACTATACGTTCCACTAAATTAGGCCAACCTAGAAATGCGAATACAATAATACTCACTACCATGACGAATAATAAGAAATTAGTACCGCAGCGTGCATGTAATCTAGAATGATTTCGCACATTTTCCACGGTTAATTCCATATCATTTTCATAGGTGTGTATCGTTTTATGCTCTGCTCCATGATACTGAAAGACACGCTTAATATCTGGAGTGAGTCCAATAGCAAAAATATATAATAAAAAAAGGATTAAACGAATAATTCCTTCATATAAATTCAATATCATATGATCTGTGCCTGCACCTGGCATAAATTTTGCCAACCATGTCGGTAAGGCGATAAATAATGCTGCTGCAATGAGTACAGATACAGCCATAGTGATGGCAATTTCTTTGTTGGATACCTCTTCCTCTTCTTCTCCAGAGGCCTGTGCCGAAAAGGATAAGGCTTTCATACCAATCACTAAGGATTCAAATAAAGCTACTACTCCACGCAGAAACGGCAACTTTAATACGGGATACTTGTCTTGGATAGATTTCGTAGGTTCTTCTTTAACCGTGATGGTTCCATCTGGTTTTCGACAAGCTGTGGCCATAATCTTAGGACCACGCATCATAACCCCTTCAATGACGGCTTGTCCACCTACATATTTTTTTACTCGTTCCTGAGTCATAGGGTCTCCTGTAAAACAAATATAGGCAGAGCCTTAGCTCTGCCAATTAATTTGTATAGGTTATTTACGTAATTATTTGCCGTAACGTTTGTTAAATTGTTCGATACGACCGCGAGCTTTAGCCGCACGTTGTTGGCCTGTAAAGAATGGATGGCAGTTGGAGCAAACGTCCACGCGAAGATCACCTTTAACAGAACCAGTTTTGAATGTGTTTCCACAACCGCAAGTTACAGTTGCTTCCGCATAATTAGGATGAATTCCTTCTTTCATGTATATACACCTCTTTTCAACGTCTAAACTTTTCCTATAGATTATATCACGAATGCTATACTCTATGCAATACTAGGGACTATGACTTATTCAGATTTTTCTGCTTCTAATTTTTTAGCCTCTGCTCGTTCTTGTTTTGCTTCTTCTAAAGCTTCTTCTAAATCTACAGAGTTTAAGATTTCTTTTAGTTCTAAAATTTCTTCTAATGTTAAGGTTACACCTTTTGTCATTTGTGAGTAATCCTCATCCCAAGCACGGATATCGAATTTAGGATTGTAACGTCCCCAGCTTGTGCATGTTAATTGCTTTTTCATGCCATCTTTATTTTCTGACAACGTACCTAGTACTTTATAAATTGAATAATTCACCACAGCCATGATTAGCCCTCCTCTGCTTCTGTATTCGTTTCTGTTGGCACTGGTACAACCTCACTAGCTAGTGTGGCTAATGCATTGCCCCAGTTTGTTTCAGCTTGCACTTTTTCTGTTTCATATTGTTCTAATGAAGTGGTAAAGCTTGTAGTAAATGTAGCCAACGCCTCTTCTTTCACCACTTGACGACGGCAACTACCCATTAATTGTAATAAGGCTGGTGTGGTAGTTACCATGGACGCTAATGTACGTACTACTCGTTTTCCTTCTTCACTATTGAAATACGTATACCATAAGAATGGTGCACTTGGATGGTTAAAATACCAACGATATTCTACTGTATTATCTTGTAAAACAGATTGTTCCATCGCATACTGTACGGCTTCATTCTCTGGGGATGCCCCTAAAGGAATGCCACTCTTTTGCTCCAATGTAACAGACACATCGATGCCTTTCATAGATACTTGTAAATAATATCCCTCCAAAGCTTCAAACATGCGTTGCATGTATGTTGGAATACGATAGTCTCCATGCATATATCCATCTTCACCCATGGTTGGATGTTTTGGATTCATACTTACTTGTACACCATATAGTGAAAGTCCATAGTGAGCCAAACTAAATGTTTCCATAGATGCCAAAACTTCGTGAGGCAATGGAATGAAGTTGGTTTGCTTATACCCATCTTCAACGATTTCACAAATGGATAAATCTACTTTTTTCACAGGTCCTAAGCCATAGCGGAATTCATAGGTTTGCAATGGGGCCCATTCTCGAACGACTTCTAAATGATTTTGAAGAATCATGAACTGTAAGGCTACTCGATTCATATTCAACTGATCTTGTACGGCAGACACTGGAATGAAGTAACGTACAGTGCCTTTTTCGCTTACATTATTCACACGAGCCGCCATTTCTTCCATCGTCGTTACTGGTGCTGTGAACATGCCAGATGTAGCTGCTACAATGTGGTCAAAGATAACATCTTCTGGCCATTCATTGATCACTGGTGCTAATGGATATAGACTACGGAATAGGTCATAGCAGCTTTCAGAGGCTGTATAAAACAGCAAACGATCTGTGGGAAGGGTTTGCATTATTTCTTCTGCAATGGCTGCATATTCCTCAAAATAGGCAAAAAGAATTATACCTTCTGTATTCTTGTGGAAGTCGATAACTTCTTTGAACGGTACAGTCCATTGACGACCTGCGGACACACCTTCATAATAGCCAGTAGCACTGATGAAATCCATTAATTCTACGCTAAAGGAAATGCCGTAAATGTCCTTAAAGCCTGCTTCATCATATGGCAAGGGTCCAAACATATCTACTGTGGATGTTTGAGCAAGCTCAAACAATTCTTTCGGCGTAATCCCCCACTCACGGACTTCACCGCTTTGGGTGATGATTTGATCTAATACACGGAATCTTGCTATTTCCTGTACGATAGCAGGACCTGTAACACCTACTTTTGTAAAAGTTTCTATGAGATGTCTCATTTGTTCTGTCATACTATACCTTCCCTGCCGATTGGCATACATCATATAAAGGACATTCGTCACATAATGGTTTTCGTGCTTTACAAATTTTTCGACCGTGCCAGATCATCCAATGATGTGCGGCACTCCAGTGTTCCATAGGAATTGCTTTTTTCAGTTTCTTTTCTACTTCGTCTGGTGTTTTACCCTTAGCAATACCTAAGCGATTGGATACACGGAACACATGCGTGTCTACCGCAATGGCTGGTGTATCAAATAGTATGGATACTAATACATTGGCTGTTTTACGACCAACCCCTGGCAATGTGACTAAGGTATCAAAATCTCGGGGCACTTCACTATTGTGTTGTTCCACTAAAATTTTGCATGTTTCATGAATATGTTTAGCTTTAGAACGATATAACCCGCAATCTTTAATGAGCGCCTCTAATCCAGGTATACCTAATTCATACATGTCTTTAGGATCGCTATATTTCGGAAAGAGTCGTTTTGTTACAATGTTGACTCGTTCGTCAGTACATTGTGCAGATAATGCAACTGCTACTAGTAATTCAAAAGGCGTAGTAAATTCTAGTGCCGGTTTTGCATCATGGTAGACTTCTCCCAATATTCGTATTTGCTCTGCCTTGATGGCTTTTGTGATTCGCATCGGAGCCTTCTCCTCTAAGATGAAAAAACTATATAAATTGTGTTATAATATAAATCTACAATGAATATCATCGATTAGATACTTTCATCTAACCAAGTATATAAAGTATCATACCATAAAGAAAGTCTACTAACAAATAAGGAGATTATCTATGACTGAACAAGAAAAAAAAGAAATGACCATGGAAGAAGCATTAACACGCATTAATGCATTGGCAGCGAAAAAAAAATCTGGTCAAACTTTAACAGAAGAAGAATTAGCAGAAAAGAAAGATTTATATGAAGTGTATTTAGGTTTTATCCGTGCCCAAGTGGTACAACATTTGGAATCTATTGAGTTTGTAGATGCTGAACCTGAAGCAGATACTGTGGAAGTGGATGTAGATTTAGACATAAAACACTTACGGAAGAAGTATTAATATGTCTCAATACACAGAAAAGGATTTGCGCATTTTAGAAGAACCCTTTGTGGAAATCAGAAAAAAGGTAAAAATTCTACTTCGTATGGGCTGTTTATTATCTGAAAATGGAGCCAATGCGAACCAAATTGTTCGAGATATGCGTCGCGCAGCCGCATATATGGGAATTCCAGCAGATCATCTTCATATCCATATTGCCTACTCTAATATTTTAATTAATATTCATAGTCCAGAAGATTGCTTTACATCCTTTAGAAATGTCCAATATTTAGGTGCTAATATGGATATTATTTCCGCCATTAGTGTCTTAACTTGGACTGCATTACGTAATGAGTATACTCTTGATGAATTTTCCCAAAAACTCGAAGAGATTGCTAAAAAAGATCCTCCCCATTCGGATGCCACATCTGCCATCTTTGCAGGATTTGCCTGTGGTGCTTTTCCTATCTTATTTGGGGGTACTATTATCTCTGCATGGATTACAACATTCTGCGCTCTCCTTGGATTTATTATACAATTGATATTAAAACGTTTTCAAATTAATGGGTATATCAGTATCGCCTGTGCTGCTGCGGTATCTTCTGGATTAGCCTTTCTATCCGGATGTATTTTTGACTCTGCCGATGTCATCTATGCTATGATTGCTTGCACATTGTTTATGGTTCCTGGCATTCCTCTCATTAATACAGTCGATGATTTGCTAAACAACTACATTTTGGCAGGAATATCTCGATCTGTACATACGTTACTCATTGTGGGCAGTATGACTGTAGGGATTAGCATGGCTCAATACTTCAATCATTCTTATGATTTCACCCATTTAAGTATTGTTCCAGACAGCATTTCCATTGTTTTATTAGGTGCTGCCGTTGTGGGTGCTGCAGGCTATGCTGTCATGTTTTATACTCCAAAGCGTCTACTCCCACTCATAGGTATTGGTGGCCTCATTGCTATTTTAGTAAAAAATACGCTCATATTATACTTAGGATTTTCTGTGTTTGGCGCTACTTTCATCGCTGCTGCTATGGTCAGTTTATTTTCTCTGAAAGCAGCTCGTTATTCCCATACATCCTCTAAAGTATTAGCGATTCCATCAGCGATTCCTCTTGTACCTGGCGTATTTATCTATCGATTTTTATATGCCATGTTACATATTAATTCTCTCACATCTGCAACCTTAGTCGAAGCCATTCAAAGTGGAGTCACTGCCATCCTAATCATCATATCCATCGGTGTGGGCGTTGCTATTCCTTCTATTCTAGCTGGTAAAATATTAGATGCTAGAAAAGAGAAAAAACTAGAAAGTTTATTAGATAAACGGTATACATAAGAAAAGGACTGATATCTCAAAGATATCAGTCCTTTTTGTGTATTATAGATGAGCTTCTACAGCTGCTTTTAATTCTTCTAATGGAATGAAACCGATTTTGCGATCTACGATTTCACCATTTTTGAAGATAGCAAAAGTAGGAAGAATTTCAATTTTGAAGAATTGTGCCAATTCAGGTTGTTCATCAGTGTTTACTTTTGTTAATGTCACTTTGTCGCCTAAGGCAGCTGCCAATTCATCATATACTGGCATCATGCGAACACAGTATCCACACCATGGTGCCCAGAAATCTACAACAGTTACTTTATCATTTGTTGCTACTACTTCTTTAAAATTTGCAGATGTTACATCAATAATTGCGCTCATATAAGCCTCCTATTAAATTTGAATCAATACACAGTCTTGAATCACTTCAAGACCTAATTCAGTTGCCTTTTTCACTACTGCCGGTTTATCCGCACCTGGTTGTAGCCAAACGGTCTTAACCCCTAACTCTTTACAACTATCTAGAGCTTCTAAACCAACTTTTTCTGGCACAACAAAGTCGACTACAGTAGGTACTACTGGCAACTCATGCAAGCTTGGATAGCATTGTACGCCATCGATAGATGTAATATTAGGATTCACTGGATACACTGTATATCCTTTATTGACAAGATGTTTGAAAATCTTATATCCGAACTTATCGGTTCTTGTTGTGGCACCTAAAACGGCCCACGTTTTTTCTTGGATCGCTGTTTCCATTGACATACGTATCACCTCGTTACTGTACTATCATACCATAATATCGAAATTTGTCAATTTAATTGTATCTTGTTTTAATAGTTTCTTTGGAATTGTAATCTCCAATAGTTCTGAAAGCCCTATGTGACCGCTAAGAGGTAAGTCCCCCTTTGTGAGTAATCCTGTTTCTAATGCAAACCATGCCCACAATCTCTCTGGTGTAGCCCCTTGGTTCTGCAGATCACGTATGGTTATACTTTGTTGCCGTTTAGACAGACGATACCCTTCTGCATCCACTAGCATAGGGGCATGACCATATTGCAAAGAAGGAAACCCCAAGGCTTGGGCCAGCGCAATTTGATGACCCGTCACAGGCAGTAAATCATTACCACGAACTACTTCTGTGACACCCATTTCATAATCATCAATGACCACCGCCAAATGATAGGCAATCATTCCATCCCATCGCTTTAACACGATATCATCATTACAAGATTGGATTTCATAATCTATCGTGCCTCGATATATGTCCAGAAAGGATCCTTTTATATTCTCCATATGAAATCGCCAAGAAGGTGGTCTTTCACCTATAGTCGGCTCATGGGTTAAACAATATCCATCGTACACATGATTGGCTTCACCTTGATGAGGAGCGCTACTGATTTCCTGTAAGCGCGCTCGATTACAATAACACGGATATAACCGTTTTTGGCTATGTAATTCTTGTAAATATCTCTCGTATATATCCAAACGTTCGGATTGATACGTAGGTGCTTCGTCCCAAGTAAAACCAAGCCAAGATAAATCTTCTAGTATATGTTCTGCATAGATTGGTTTAGACCGTTGTGTATCTACATCTTCTATGCGCACTATATATTCACCATCTTGATGCCGTGCAGACCAATAGGACAAAAATGCTACCCACAAATTCCCTACATGCATATGGCCTGTAGGACTGGGTGCAAAACGACCTTTCATAGAAACCTCCTAGGCCTCTTCGCTAAGGTGTTCCCACCTCTCATAGAGAGCCTCTAACTGTGATGTTGTATTGGCTAACTCTTGAGACAATCGTTCATATTCTGATATATCTCCTTGTATAGATGGGTCCTGTAGCTGTACCGTATACATTTTAACTGTCGCCTCATACCTTGCAATATCTGATTCTACTTTGGCTAATTCCTTTTCCAGCATAAAAGAATTCGTTTTCTTTTTAGGGGCTGTCACTGCTTCTGAATAGCTAGTATCTTGTTCCTCTGTTATAGCAGCCTCAGATATACCTTTATGTATCTCACCATTAGAATCAGTACTCACTGCTGTACCTCCAGCATTGTCGGCCTTTCCTGCTGTATTGCTGGACATATTGTTGCGTTTCATCTGCTCAACTTCTAATCGTTGGGCTGCTAACACTGATCGTTCCAACATTTTTTCTTTATAATACGAATAATTGCCATGAAACTCTTCAATGCCACCATTATCTAAGACCACAATGCGTTTTGCCACAGCATCCAACAAATATCTGTCATGGGAAATAATGAGCAATGTGCCCTCAAACTGTTGTAAGGCTTGCTCCACTGTTTCTCGTGTAGGGATGTCTAAATGATTTGTCGGTTCGTCAAGGATTAAGAAGTTACGGCCTTCTAAAAATAACTGTAATAAAGCTACCCTAGCACGTTCTCCACCAGATAAATCTCCTATTAACTTGAATACATCATCACCTCTAAATCGAAAGGCACCTAATACGCTACGAGCAGATTCTTCTGACATATCATAAGGAGCCATGATCTCTTGTAACACAGACCAACTAGGGTGTAATTCTTCATGTTCTTGCGAGAAATATCCTGTCTGTACACGATTTCCAGTTGTAATCGATCCATCCAGTGTATTAAGTTCCCCCATAATTGTTTTTACAAAAGTCGATTTTCCAGCTCCATTCGCACCAATTAAGCCTACCACATCTCCTCGACGTAAGGTCGTTGTAATATGTGTAGCCACTGGATGTTCTACATCATATCCAATGGACACATCTTCCACCATCAACACTCTGTCTGCACTCATTTCTGCCTTAGGAAAGGTAAAAGCAAACTCTCTATCTTGGTCTGGTGCCTCTAATCTTTCTAGTCTATCTAACTGTGATTGACGACCACGAGCCATTTTAGATTTTATGCCTGCTCGATATTTGTCAATATATTCTTCCGTTTTACGAATGTGTTCCTGTTGCTTTTCATACGCACGTTGATACGCCACTCGTTGCTGCTCTCGTTGTTTCAAGAACTGGCTATAATTACCTTTATAGGTATGCACTTTATGATGAGATAATTCTACCACTTCTGTCGCCACTTGATCTAAGAAATATCGGTCATGACTGATAATGACAATGCCACCTTTATAGGATTTTAAATATCCCTCTAACCACTCTAACATTGGCATATCTAGATGGTTAGTAGGCTCATCAAGAAATAAAAAATCAGGACGACGCACCAAGGCTTTCGCCAAGTTAATACGCGTTTTTTGTCCCCCAGAAAATTCACTGGCTTTCTTCTTTAAATCTTCGTCACTAAATCCTAACCCATAAGCAATACGTTGGCTTTGTTTTTCATAATCATAGCCACCAAGCCATTCTAATCGCTCTTGTAAATAGGATAAACGACGCAAGTCCTGTTCTGTGGCATCTCGATTTTCTAATTCTGTCGTTAACGCTTCTAACTGGGATTCTAAGTGCTGTACATCAGCCCAAGCCGTTTGAATTTCTTCTTCTAAACTAGCATCACCTAAATTTACATCTTGCTGTAAATAGCCTATAGTGATACTACTGTCTTTCACAATGATCCCCGCATCATGTTCTTCTATGCCTAGTATGCATTTCATCAACGTCGATTTACCTGCCCCATTCGGGCCAACTAAAGCGAGACGTTCTCCTTGTCGTATGGTAAAAGATACATTAGAGAAAATTTCTCGTATCCCAAAGGATTTCCCTAGTTTTTCTATTCGGATCTGTTCCAAAATACTTCCCCTATCCTATTTTTATTCCTTATACAAAAGTATTACCAATACATAGTATCTAAAAAATATACCATTTATCTTAGTAAATAGTATAGGTAGTTTATAAACTAAGTAATACTTCTTGTAAATGATTCGTCAAAGCTTGTTCAAATTTATCTATCGTAGTTGCGTCCAAGTCATGTGTAATTCCTGGATAGCCTTGTTGTCTAGTTTCACCAAAAAATTCATCGCGGAATGTATTATAAAATAAGACGACTCCTGTTTCCTCATTATCTTTGATATAGGTGCCAATAATATAGGAACCATTAATCATGTCTAATGCAGTATGAGGAGTCACATCTAAATGATATTCTGCGATTGTTTGTGGCAATGCCTCTGTATAATTCCACTGATGTATACCTTTTTTCTTGTATTCGTACACAAATCCTTCTTGTGGCGCCATAAATCGTGTCATCATAGATGCTTTATAGTTGGCCTTTAGGTTCTCCATAAATGGGGTTAAAGACTCACGTATAAAAGCAATGTCTACAAACTCTACTAAAGGTATTGTAATACGTACCATATAATCCCCTACTTCCGTATCATAGAGAGCTGACCAACGCCAATTTCTATCATTTGTATAATAAAAGATACTATATACAGTAGATGATAAGGCTTTTTGTTCCACCACTAAGTGAAAGTCTCCAATAGTGGATTCTAACCATGATAAATCGAGGGTTTCACATTCTTTTATGATTGTATCCATGGACTCTTTCCTTATCGTAGTTGACTATATAATGCTTGATACTGTGATTCATGCGCTATCACGCGTTTCACGTAATCTTTTGTTTCTGGAAATGGTATTTTGTCTATATCATCAAAATTATCATCCCAGCCATAGGTCTGCATCCATTCCTCCACATGACCACGTCCTGCATTGTACGCTGCTAAGGCTAAGATTTCGTTACCTTTAAATTCTTCTAATAAATATGATAAATACCAAGTCCCTAATTGTATATTCGTGTTCGGTTCCTTAATATCTTGGTCAGATAGGCTAGACTGATTTAATTGTTCTCCAATCCAGTGCGCTGTTTCTGGCATTAACTGCATCAATCCAATAGCCCCTGGTAAAGATTTTGCATTCGTATCAAATTTACTTTCCGTATAGATAACAGCCGCAACCATAGATGGTCTTACATGGTAAGTAGATGCATTTTTCATTACCGCGCTTTCATATACCAACGGATACGCATACTGTCTAGCTAAATAGGGTTGTCCATATTGCACATAGTAGGCCGTAAGAACAACGATTAGCCAAGCAAATGCTGTGGATACCCTCATAGTTCCTCCTTCTGAAAGTGAATTTTCGCTGTTTTCCACAATTTTCGTAATTGTTTTTCTAACTGTTTCATAGTCCCTGAATTATCAATAACTACTGTGCTCAATGCACGCTTTTCATCTAAACTCATTTGGCTGTGGATTCTATCTAATGCTTCTTGTTCAGAATAACTATTGCGTTTCATCAGCCGTTCTAACTGAGTAGCAGGATTCACATAGACCAACCAAATTTCATCCATACGTGCATACCAATCTGTTTCAAACATCAATGGTATATCATAGATAATAGCCTGCTTTCCTTTTGCTTCCCATTCTTCTGTCAATTCTTGTATACGATGTCTAATATGGGGTTGCAGTATAGAATTTATGGTCTCCAAGGCTTCTGGATCAGAAAATACTAGGCTACCAATATAGGCACGATGTAACGTACCATCTTCTAGCACTGTATTAGGTCCAAAGGCCTCTACCAATTCCTGCAAACCTGGTGTCCCCGGCTCTACTACTTCTCTAGCCACTACATCTGCATCAATATAGGGAACACCTTTTTTTTGTAACCATCGTAACACTGTACTTTTACCAGAAGCAATGCCTCCTGTGAGTCCGATTTTATACATATTTACACCCCACATTTGATTCTAGTCATACTCAACTATTATTATACACAAGCTATTCCATAAAAATTGTAAAAGCCTACTATTTTACATCTGCCCAGTTCTGTGCACTGTGCACATCTACCTGCAATGGCACTCGTAATGTCACTACTTGTTCCATACAATTACGCAACAGAGTTTCTACTTGCTCTTGTTCCGATTCTACTACTTCTAGCACTAGTTCATCATGTACCTGTAATAAAATACGAGATTGTAAGCCTTGCTCTTCTAGCGCTTGTTCTACTTGGTTCATGGCTAACTTAATAATGTCTGCCGCTGTCCCTTGAATTGGCGTATTCATAGCTGTACGCTCTGCAAAGGAACGACGATTAAAGTTACGGCTATTAATATCAGGCAATGGGCGAACACGGCCAAACATAGTGCGTACAGATCCAGTTTCATGGGCTTCTTGCACCATGCGGTCCATGTACCCTTTAATTTGTGGATAACGACTGAAATATAACTCAATATATTCTTTTGCTTCTGCTCTCGTAATACCTAAGTCACGAGACAAGCCAAAGTCACTAATACCATAAATAATACCGAAGTTGATAGCTTTTGCATGGGAACGTTCTAGTGGCGTTACTTCTTCTAAGGATTTACCTAATACTTCTGCTGCTGTAAAACGGTGAATATCTTCACCATTTTGGAATGCTTGAATTAAGGCAGGATCCTCTGACAAGTGCGCCAAAATACGTAATTCTATCTGAGAATAATCGGCACTAATGAACATATCATATCCATCATGAGGTTTAAATAAAGCTCGAATTTCTCGGCCTTTTTCACTGCGTACAGGAATATTTTGCAAATTCGGATCGGAACTACTTAAACGACCAGTAGCTGTTACCATTTGATTAAAAGAAGTATGAATCCGATTAGTATGAGGATTTACAAGTCCTTCAAACCTTTCTAAGTAGGTAGATACCAATTTTACTACTGAACGATAGGCCAAAATTTGTTCTACAATTTCATGGTCATTTCTGAGCATGTCTAGGACTTCAGCATCCGTAGAATAACCAGTTTTTGTTTTCTTAATCACTGGCAATTGTAATTTTTCAAACAAGATAACACCTAATTGTTTTGGCGAATTAATGTTGAAAGTTTCTCCAGCCAATGTAAATATCTTTTCTTGTAGTTCACTAACCTCTACTTTGAAGCGTTCCAATGTAGTGTGTAATTGGTCTACATCCATGTAAATACCATTTTTTTCTAGTACACATAGAGTACGTAATAATGGCAATTCAATATCTCGATATAAGTCCCACACACCTGCTACTTCCATCTCTTCCGTAGCCTTCTCGTGCATATGGTATAAAGCTTGTGCTTGTAGAGCCCACTCTGTTTCATTTTCCGTAGCAGGAATGGAAGGTTGTCCAAAACGTTCGCATAAATAGGTCATACCATAGTTTGCTCGTGTAGGATCAAGTAAATACGCCATTAATGTAAGATCTTTGATATGAACAGTTTCTTCTTTCAAAATTGAAATACGACCTGTTGTTTCAGTACCTAACACTTCAAATAACAATTTTGCATTATCTGTAACCAGTTCCTTAGCCCCTTGAAAGACTGTTTCTAAATGCCCTACATCTACAAATCCATTCACAACTAATTGGGTATCCCCATTATATAGATATAAGGCTTCTATCGTCCTAAATGGATGTGTTCCCGCTTCTTTCAAGACAAGGCTAATCACTTTATCTTCGTAAAATTCTCGTGGTACTTCTGTGACATGAGTTAATTCAATTTCTTCCGCTGGTGGAGCTAAGAATTGATCGAATAAAGTCCCTTCTTCTGCCACACCCATAGCCTTTAGTAATCTTGGTGTTACTGCGTGAAAACCTAACTTTTCAAATAAAGGTGTCACTTCACCACGATGTACAGTAGGAACAAATTGCTCTAGTTCATAAGGCATATCCATATCTGTTTTGATGGTAGCTAGTTGATGCGAAATGAACGCTAAGTCTTTATTGTCTACTAATCGTTCTTTCAGTTTTCCCTTTTGTTCCTCAATATGCTCATATACACCTTCTAGAGTACCATATTGATTCAATAGTTTAAGGGCTGTTTTTTCACCAACACCAGGCACACCTGGAATATTATCTGAAGAATCTCCCATAAGAGATTTCATTTCAATAACCATTTGAGGTCCATACCCATACAGTTCTTCCATATTAGCCATAGTCACATGAAGCATATCAGTGATGCCTTTTTTCGTTAAAAACACACTGGTATACTCATCGACTAGTTGCAGGTTGTCTCTATCGCCAGTAATGATATGAACAGCAAGGTCTGACGAGCCCCATTTTTTACTCAACGAGCCAATGATATCATCGCCTTCAAATCCTTCTTCTTCAATGACAATGATACCTAAGGATTCTAAGACTTCACGGATCAAGCTAAATTGTGGGCGCAATTCATCTGGTGCACTTTGACGAGTTCCTTTATAGTCTTCGTAAATATCCATACGGAATGTTTGTTTACCTTTATCAAAGGCAACTGCGATATAATCTGGATTGATTTCCTCATACAGTTTTGTAAGCATTGTTAAGAATCCATACACCGCATTAGTAGGAACTCCTAGAGCATTTTGCAGTGGTGGAAGCGCAAAAAATGCACGATATAATAAACTACTGCCATCTATAACCATTAATTTTTTCATATAAACATCTCCTATTAATAGATTTATGTATCCTTAATTATATCATATTTCCTGCTCTCATGAGTGATGAAAATATAGGTTATTCCTGTATGAACCCTTGCTATATAAGCCAATATTCCTTAGAGTAAATATAAAAATAGTTGCAAAACTGTACGCCCTATGATATACTACTTTAGTAATAATACAGTAAATCACAAGGAGGTGACTCAATTGCCAAATATTAAATCCAGTATTAGAAGCGTAAAAACGGATGCTGAACGTCGTGCGAAAAATTCTGCTGTAAAATCTCAAATTCGTACAGCTACTCGTAAGACTGTAGAAGCTGCTCAAGCAGGCGCTGTAGAAGAAGCTAAAAAAGCACTAGTTCATGCTACAAGCGTAATTGATAAAGCAGCCTCCAAAGGCGTTCTTCATAAAAATACTGCAGCTCGCAAAAAATCCAATTTAGCAGCTAAAGTAAATGCTCTATAATGAACTCTAAAAGAGGGTTAACAAGGAGAAATACTATTTCTCTTAGTTAACCCTCTTTTTTATATATCACCTCTATGTTCTAGAATCACCGTAAGATACTAGTATGTATGCATGTATCTACTGATTCTAGTATTCCTCTATAAAAATTATCAAGGCAATTATAACAAAAGGAGCTACTTTCATAGCTCCCCTCGTCGTATTCGTTCAAGCTTTTCCGCCACATCCCCATCAATATGTGCACCTAATTCATTACGTTGTAATGTCATAGCATCACGTTGATGATAACCTGTATATCGTTTTCGTTCTTCTTGTTTAGCTAAGTCTATTTGATGACGTAATTCACGTGCTGATATGCGTAATCCTCCAAATCCTAAAATTTGGTTTTGTTCTTCCCCATCACTTGTTACTACATAGATTGTTTTATATTGACCCTTTTTACTAAAGACTTCACGCTCAATATAAGCATCTGCCGTCTCATGGGTACCTGTAAAGACTTCAATAAAATCTGCAGATATACGTTGTTCATCTGCTGTAAAAGGTGCGTGCTTACCATCAAATACAAGAATAATTTTATATCCCTTATAGGTCCCATAATTGAGTAATCTATGACGTAATTCTAATCGGGCATGTTCTAAAGACTCCTTACTGAGTGATTTCAAGTCAGCCCAATCAAAAATAACATTATACCCATCTACAATTAAAATATCTTTTTTCATAGTATACCTATTATCGTTGACGTCTCGCTTCATATAAAAGGACCGCTGCTGCTACCGATGCATTTAATGAGTTAATGGTTCCAAACATAGGAATCGTTACCAATACATCACACAATTCCTTTGTCAATCGACTTAGACCTTTTCCCTCATTACCAATGACCAATACAATAGGACCTGTCATATTGACATCATACATCACAGTCCCATCCATATGAGCACCCATCACCCAGAATCCTTGACTTTTTAATTGCTCAATGGTCTGTGCTACATTACCAATTTGCACCAAAGGAATCGATTCTACAGCCCCTGCAGAGGTTTTACTTACCGTCGCATTAATAGGCGCATTATGACGTTTGGGAATCAATACAGCCGTAGCACCAACACACTCTGCCGTACGAATGATGGCCCCCATATTATGAGGATCTTCCACACCATCCGTTAAAATCAACAACGGATGCTCTTCCGTACACTTGAGCAATACATCTTGCAGCTCTTGAAACTTCACCGCATTCACCAAGGCTACCACACCTTGATTCGGCACGTCACTAGGATACTTCTGTAAATCCCGTTCCTTCACGCGACGAACCTCAATACCCTTAGACTTTGCCAAGCCCAATATCTCCGAAAGAGAGCCACCTTGCTTACCTTCTGCCACTAAAATACGATGAATCCCACGATCCGACTTCAGCGCCTCACGCACAGCATTACGACCTACAATAAACGTATCCATGAAAACCTCAAACCTTCCCAACAGTAATACGACCTATATTAGTTAAGCTATTACCATTACATAGCATCTATGTCATATCATCAGAATCTATAAAAACTAGCTACTACTAGCTATTACTCTATTATACCATTAAAAGAGGACAACCCCAACATAACACATGAGCGCCCCCCTGAAACGTTGTCATCCTATATACTTTTAAAGAAATACGCCATAGACTTCCATGAAGATATATTGTATTTGCTATAAGAAGTCTGTGGCTTTTTGATGATTAGCCGAAAACCTAGAAGAACGCCACATGTTCCGGAGCAAACCTACCGTAGGATCAGTTTGTGGAGGAATGTGTGGCGCACTTCCCTCTCCTCTGAGCACCATCCGCTGAAACGTTATCACTGCCACTAGCATATAATGAAAAAGTGCGATACATTCTATACGATGTCACGTTCAATTTTTTCTAATCTAGAAAACACAAGAAGAGCACGGTATGCCCCCGAACAAACATTATGAAATACCGTTTGAGAGGGGGTATGCCGTGCTCTTCCCTTTCCTCTAAGCGACACCCGCTGAAACGTTGTCAGAGCCAGTCTATAGTAAAAAGCGCGACATGTTCCAGAACAAACCTACCGTAGGATCAGTTTGTGGAGGAATATGTCGCGATTTTTACTTTATAAATGTGACAACGTTTCAGAAAAAGCGAATTCCATGAGAGTAGTAAGTCTCTCTTCATCCCCCTTGCGATAGGTATACCCCAACAACGCCTCAAAGGCTGTACTCATGCGGTATTCCTGTACACTGGCACTTTTCGGTACATGCACATTACTATTGCGAGCCCGTTTTGCCACTAATAACTCTTCCTCTGTCAGAGTTGGCTCTAATGCCTGTAATACTTTCGCCTGTGCTTTTGCATTGATAAATGACGTCACTACATCATGAAGTATTTGTGTTTTTGTAATGCCCGTTTCTACTACACGATTTCTGATAAATAAAGTATATACACCATCTCCAATATAAGCAAGCATAAGAGAGTCCTCTAAAGGACCCTCTCCATTTGCTTCTACTTTCACTGAAGATTTTAATTTATCAATCGCCATAGATCGTAGCTGTTTGTATCGATTAAAGTTCACGTTTTTTCCACCGTGCCCCTTGTGGGGAATCTTCGATGACAATTCCAATATTGGCCAATTCATCACGAATGGAGTCTGCAATGCCCCATTGTTTTTGATCACGAGCACATTGACGAATATTCAAGATGACTTCCATTAATTGATTATATTCTTCATTACTAGTTTCTTGACCTTTCCAGCCCTCTTCTAATAAACCTAGAATATCTAACATCATTTTAAAGATTTCTTTAACTTCACCAATAGTACTATGGCATACAGTGCCATCACAGCTTTGAACAGATTGGTAATAGATGTTAATTTCTTTTGCCAAACCATAGATTGGTGCTGTTGCTAACGCTGTATTGAAATCATCGCTCATAGCTGCTTCAAACTCTTCTTTATAGTTACGAGCATTTTTCAATAATTCTGCTGCTTCCAGTTCACACAATCCTTCTGGACGACTTTCTAAGTACAGTAAGTTGTCAATCACGGTTTGGAATCGTTCAATAGCCTTAGTCGCTTCATCTAAGCGTTCATCACTGAAGTCCAATGGACTACGATAATGTGTGCTCAACAAGAAGAAACGTAATGCATCTGCACTATATTGTTCTAAAATATCTTTCACCAAGAAGAAATTGTTCAAGGATTTACTCATTTTTTCTTGATTAATCGTAATGAAACCATTATGCACCCAATAACGTACAGCTGGATGGTGTTCAGAGCATCCTTCAGATTGGGCAATTTCATTTTCATGATGAGGGAAGATTAAGTCAGATCCACCGCCATGGAAGTCAAATTCTTCGCCCAAATATTTTTGACTCATAGCAGAACATTCAATGTGCCAACCTGGTCGGCCTTGCCCCCAAGGGCTTTCCCAGAATGGTTCGCCTGGTTTTGCCGCTTTCCATAAAGCAAAGTCCATTGGATTTTCCTTACGGTCATCTACATCTACACGAGCACCAGCTTCCATATCGTCTAAAGTACGACCAGATAGCTTACCATAATGCTCAAATTTCTCTACACGATAGTACACATCACCATCTACTGCATAGGCATAGCCATTGTCGATTAATGTAGTGATCATGGAAATAATTTCTTCCATATGCGTAGACACACGAGGATATACATCGGCACGACGCACATGTAATGCATCCATTACATCATAGTAGGCATCAATATAGCGATCAGAGATTACATTCCATGCTACCCCTTCACCATTAGACGTATTAATGATTTTATCATCCACATCTGTAAAGTTTTGTATATATGTTACTTTATAGCCTACATGGCTCAAATAACGACGAATGGTGTCCCAAGTTACAAAAGGACGTGCATTACCAATATGAGGATGATTATATGGTGTTACACCGCATACGTAGATGCTAACTTCCCCTTCTTTCACAGGTTGGAATACTGATTTTTCACGAGTCATCGTGTTGAAAACGGTCAGTTCTCTCATTAGAAATAGCCTCCTTGTATGCACTTAGCCTAGACGGCGAAGTACTTTTTCTTTGCCAAATAAGGTAATAATATAATTCAAATCAGGACCGTGCATTTGACCTGTGGTAGCAATGCGAATTGGCATAAATACAAATTTGCCTTTTAATCCTGTTTCTTTCATAATCGCTTTGATTGCTGCTTTGACAGCATCTGGGGTAATCTCATCCATAGCTTCAATTTTTTCTTTAAAAGTCCCAATTACTGTTGGATAGGATTCTTCTGCTTTCACAGCTGCAATCTCTTCTGCATGTTCTGCATCTTCTAGGATATCATCTTGGAAGAACATATTTACTTCATCTACGATTTGAGCACCATAACTAATATGGTCTTTCACGCAAGTACAAAGCATTGTGAGCCATGCTTGTTCCTCTGTAGACGGACTTTCACTAGCGTAGCCAGCTTTTACCAAATGAGGTAAACATAATTCATATAATGCATCTGGTGTCAATTGTTTCATATAATTGAAATTAATATAATTCAATTTATCAATATCAAAGACAGCTGGATTTTTTGCCACTCGATCCATAGAGAATTTTTGACACAACTCTTCCTTAGTGAATAGTTCTTCCTCACCTTCAGGAGCCCAGCCTAGTAAGGCTAAGAAGTTCACAATCGCTTCTGGCAAGTATCCCAACTCACGGTATTGTTCAACAGAGGTAGCACCATGTCGTTTACTCATTTTTTTGCCATCTTTGCCCATAATCAAGGAAATATGACCAAATGTTGGTACATCCCAGCCCAAAGCTTTATAGATCACGATTTGACGTGGTGTGTTAGATAAATGTTCTTCCGCACGGATAACATGAGAAATACCCATTGTGTGATCGTCTACCACAACGGCATAGTTATAGACAGGAATTCCATCGGATTTAACAATAACGAAATCTCCAATACCATTAGACTCAAAGGATACATGACCACGAACCATATCATCAAAAGCTACTGTTTCATGCAACGGAACACGTAAACGGATGGTTGGTTTACGTCCTTCTGCTTTGTAGGCAGCTTTTTGTTCTTCCGTTAAATGATGACAATGACCATTATATTTTGGAGTTTCACCACGACCTAATTGCTCTTCCCGAACGGAATCTAATTCTTCTTGGGAACAATAACATTCGTAAGCATGACCAGATTCTAACAATTGTTGTGTTACTTTTTCGTAAATATCTAAACGTTCTGTTTGGCGATATGGACCATGTTCGCCCCCTACGTCAACACCTTCATCCCAGTCCATACCAAGCCATTTAAGAGCAGCCTTAATGTTTTCTTCGCTTTCACGAGTAGAACGAGCTTGGTCAGTATCTTCCACGCGCAATAAGAATGTACCTTGCTCCTTGCGAGCTAATAAATAGTTAAATAATGCGGAACGAGCTCCACCAATATGAAATGGACCGGTTGGACTCGGTGCAAAACGAACTTTCATGAGTTATAACTCCTCTCTTTCATACATTGAAACAACAGCTTGTGCGGCTATACCTTCTGTTCTTCCCAAGGCACCTAACCCTTCATTTGTCGTTGCTTTAATACTAATTCTACTAAGAGGGATACCTAAATCCACACTTAGATTTTCTTTCATTTTTTCAATATGAGGTTTCAATTTTGGAGCTTCTGCAATGACCATGATATCTGCATTGTAGATTCCAAAATTTGAGTCCTTTAATAATTGTACCACTTTTTCTAATAATAGCCTACTAGAAATCCCTTTGAAAGCATCATCTTCTGGAGGAAAATAATAGCCAATGTCTCGCATACCTGCAGCCCCTAGCATAGCATCCATAAGGGCATGAATCAACACATCCGCATCAGAATGCCCATCAGGACCAATAGGGCTATCGATAGTTACCCCTCCTAATACACAAGGTCGTCCCTCTTTGAAACGGTGGATATCATAACCATAACCAATACGCATCATAGATTCTACTCCTAAATACTTCTTAGCAATTGCCACATCTTCAGGGACTGTTAATTTAATATTTTTTCTATCCCCTTCTACAATGTGCACTGGGTTTCCTTGAAACTCTACTAAAGACACATCATCGGTTCCTTTATATCTGTGTTCTTCCGCATATACATAAGCATCTAACAAAATAGCAGTTTGAAACCCTTGTGGTGTTTGCATTCCATATAATTCAGAACGTACTAATGTTTCTTCTACATATCCCTCTGCATTCACACGTTTTATCGTATCTACTACAGGAATGGCTGGCACTGCAGCTCCATATACTTTAGCCCCCTCAACCACTCGATGAGCTAACTCCTTGTTCGCTAATGGTCTTGCACCATCATGCACTAATACAATCTCTGCTCCATTCGATACTTGTGAAAGTCCAGCAGCTACAGAGTCTTGTCGTTCTGCACCGCCAATCACATATTGTACCATCCACGGTACCTGCATAGCTTCCACTTGTTCTTGAATAGAGAGTTGATCTTGTTCCGATACAACCACAATGACTTCTTCTAAGCCTTCCCATTGTTTCATGTGATGTAAATTCCATTGTAACACTGTATACTGTCCCAACGGCATACACACTTTATTCTCTGTATAGCCCATTCGGCGTCCTGCACCTGCTGCTAATAAGATACAACTAATCATGGTACTCCCTTTCTAGGAATTTGATTCCTCTACACGGGCAAAAATCATTCGTCCCGCACTGGTTTGTAATACAGAGGTAACTACTACATTTACTGTTTGATCCACATAGTCTACACCATTTTCCACAACAATCATAGTACCGTCATCTAAATAGGCAACTCCTTGATGTGGTTCTTTACCAACTTTCATAATACGTACTAGTAAGGTTTCACCACTCGTCATTTTTGGCTTAATAGCATTTGCTAGATCATTTAGGTTCAACACCCCAACTCCTTGCAATGTGGCTACTTTATTCAGATTAAAATCATTGGTTATGAGCTTCCAATGTTTATCCATACTAAGTCGAATCAATTTCAAATCTACTTCTGACAGATCTTCATAATCAACATCTATGATTTCCATGGATTCTGTTAATTTTTCACGCATTGTCTGTAGTAAGTCTAACCCTCGTCTGCCTTTATTACGTTTCAAAGTATCCGCAGAATCAGACAATTTTTGTAATTCTTCTAGTACAAATACAGGCACTATGAAAGGACCTTCCAAAAATCCTGTATTCACAATATCTAAAATTCGACCATCAATGACAACCGATGTATCTAAGACCTTAGCAGAACAAGTTCGGATTTCTTTTACTTTTGATTCTTTAGGTGATCTACCCTTATTGAGCAATCCTCTAAACGTATAAGATACCATAGCTTTATATAAGTCTGGCCCTTTATCCATTCCCAAACGAATCCCTATATATCCCAATACAGCACTGAGCGCGATAGGTAAGTATGAGCCAATAATTGGTACACGCTCAAAAGCCATACCAATTAAATTAGCAATAATGAGTCCAAATAATAATCCTATCGTGCCAGCTACTAGTTGTTGACTAGGAACTCGACTTAAAATACGTTCAATTTGTTTTGCTACTCTTAATCCTATACGCAAAATATACTGGGACACTAAATAGCCGATAAAAGCTGCCAGTAAGATACTTATAGTATAGTACAATATCATCACTGCAGAGATTCCAAATACACCCATTTGCAGCATCTTTTCATCCCATATAGATACCATAAGTGTTGATAGTGCATCTGCTCCGACGTACCCCATACTGCCAAATAAAATAGCAATAGCATAGCGCAATAATTTATAGATCATATGGTCACCTCCTCTTTTTTTAGTATACTAGCCCTACGTGTAATTTTAATGAATACTTGATAGTAAAGACTCTGCACATAGGGTTAGAAAATACTTTTCATCACTTCTTGAATACTAGTCACCCCTTGTATGGAGATACCTTCTTGTATTCCTTTCAACTGTTTTACATTCCCAGCAGGAATCACAAATTGTTTAAACCCTAATTTCTTGGCTTCTGCAATTCGGTGTTCTATTCTTGGAATACTACGAATATTCCCTGTCAATCCTACTTCGCCTAATATCACCATATCTGGAGGTACAGGCTTATTTTTTAAGTTAGAAATTATGGCTACTGCCATGGCTAGGTCACAAGCAGGTTCATTAATTTTTAAGCCCCCAATAATAGTAACATACACATCTTTGTTACCTAAGGTAAAGCCACAGCGTTTTTCTAATACTGCTAGTAGTAAAATCAGCTTATTTAAATCATACCCAATAGCCGTTCTTCGTGGCATACCAAAGGCAGTGGATACCACTAAACTCTGCACTTCTACCAAGATAGGTCGTACTCCTTCTAAGTATGCCATTATGGCAGAACCCGTCTCTTCTTCTGATCGCTCTGCTAATAAAGTAGCTGATGGGTTGAGGAGTTCACCTAACCCTTCTTCTTCCATGGTAAATAATCCTGATTCCGATGTAGATCCAAATCGATTTTTAATTCCTCGTAAAATACGAAATTGATAGGACCGTTCTCCTTCAAAATACAATACTACGTCTACCATATGCTCTAACATACGAGGTCCTGCGATAGTACCATCTTTGGTAACATGACCAATGATAATCACTGGAATGTCTTGATCTTTTGCAAAGCGTAACAATCTAGCTGTACATTCACGAACTTGACTGACACTTCCCGGTGCAGATTCTACAGAACCTACATACATAGTTTGGATAGAGTCAATAACAAGTAACATTGGTTGACTTCGTTTAGCTTCATTCAATATGGTATCTAAATTAGTTTCTGCCTGCACTAAGAGATTGGAAGAATTGATACCTAGTCGATGCGCTCTCAGCTTTAACTGCATATCTGATTCTTCTCCAGATGCATATAGGACTTTACCTGACTCTTCTGCAATACGACCAGACACTTGTAACAGTAAGGTAGACTTACCAATACCTGGGTCCCCACCTAGCAAGATTAACGCACCAGGTACAATGCCACCGCCAAGAACACGATCAATTTCTCCATATCCAGATGTAATTCGGGCTATAGCGCCTACCTCAATCTCTGTCAAAGCCTTGGGCTTGTTATCTTCATCTTTTACCGGTCGATAAGACGCTACATGCTTTGTTTTAACTTCCGGTTGCAGTTCTTCCTCCACCGCCGTATTCCAAGCATCACAAGCAGTACAACGACCAAACCATTTCGATGATTCATTTCCACACTCTGAGCAGAAAAAAACTGTTTTCTTTTTAGCCATATATACCCTTTCTTATAAAAATAATGCGCGTCACTGAAAAGAAACGCGCACTACTCTTCGGGTAACACCGTTTATTTCGTACCGAAAATACGATCTCCCGCATCACCAAGACCAGGTAAAATATATCCATGGTCATTTAATTTTTCATCTAATGCAGCTACATAGATGCGTACGTCAGGATGCGCTTTATTCACAACTTCTACACCTTCTGGGGCTGCTACTAGACACATTAATTGAATTTCTTTAGCACCTTTTTCTTTCAATAAAGAAATCGCTGCTGCTGCACTACCACCTGTAGCCAACATTGGATCTGTCACGATAATTCGACGATCAGCCAAATCAGATGGTAATTTGCAATAGTACTCTACTGGTTGCAATGTTTTTGGATCACGATACATACCTACATGACCTACTTTTGCCATTGGCATTAATTCTAACAAACCATTCACCATACCTAAGCCAGCACGAAGGATAGGCACAATACCCAATTTTTTGCCTGCAATTTGTTTACCAATTGCTTTCACCAATGGGGTCTCTACTTCTACATCTTCTAATGGCAAATCACGTGTGATTTCATAGCCCATTAACAAAGCGATTTCTTCTAATAATTGGCGGAAATCTTTTGTCCCAGTATCTACAGATCGAATCAACGTTACTTTATGTTGAATCAAAGGATGTGTCATTACATTTACGTTCATCTTACTTACTTCCTTTTTATTAATTAAGCATAAATTGGATATTTTTCACAAAGTGTTGCTACACGTTGTTTAGCCTCTGCTAATACAGCAGTATCTTCTGGCTGTTTTAATACTAAAGAAATGATACTTGCAATTTCTTTCATATCTTCTGCATGTAAACCTCTAGTTGTTAACGCTGGAGTGCCTAGGCGGATACCAGATGTAACAAATGGGCTTTCCGGATCAAATGGAATTGTATTTTTATTACATGTAATACCTACTTCATCTAGTACATGTTCAGCTACTTTACCAGTTAAGCCTACAGTACGTAGGTCTACTAATAATACATGCGTATCGGTACCACCAGATACGATAGTAAAACCTTCTTCTTGTAACGCATCAGCTAATGTTTGGGCATTCACAATGATTTGTTTTGCATATTCCTTAAATTCTGGTTGTAATGCTTCACCAAAAGCAACTGCTTTGGCAGCGATGACATGCATCAATGGACCACCTTGAATACCAGGGAAGATAGATTTATCAATCGCTTTAGCATATTCTTCTTTGCACATAATCATACCACCACGTGGTCCACGCAATGTTTTATGTGTAGTGGTAGTTACAATATCAGCATATTCCACTGGATTTGGATGCAATCCTGCTGCCACTAAGCCAGCAAAGTGTGCCATATCCACCATGAAAATTGCGCCTACTTCATGGGCAATATCTGCCATGGTTTTGAAATCAATTTGACGGGAATAAGCACTGCCACCACCGATAATCATTTTAGGCTTATGCTCTTGCGCAATTTTACGCATTTCCTCATAATCAATGCGACCTGTTTCTGCATCTACGCCATAAGGAATAATATTAAAATACTTACCAGATACATTCACTGGAGATCCATGTGTTAAATGTCCACCATGGGATAAATTCATCCCCATAATAGTGTCGCCTGGCTCTAATAAGGCAAAGTACACGCCAAAGTTTGCTTGAGAGCCAGAATGAGGTTGTACATTCACATGTTCTGCGCCGAATAGTTGTTTCGCTCTTTCAATAGCCAACTCTTCTACCATGTCGACATATTCACATCCACCGTAATAGCGTTTATGTGGATATCCTTCTGCGTATTTATTTGTCAATACGCTACCTTGTGCTTCCATCACAGCTTGAGACACAAAGTTTTCCGATGCAATCATTTCTAATTTATTGCGTTGACGACCCAACTCTAATTCAATCATTTCTTGAACTTTAGGGTCTTGCTGTTTTACATAGCTCATGGTAACCTCCTGTGAAAGAAACATATTAATCTATCCTTTATTATAGTAATAATCACAGCCTTTTGCAAGGTAAATTAGTGAATCACCTAACCGTGCTTAGAAGGCAGTACTCATCTGTATTCCTAGGACTCGATATGGCACTGTAAAACCGTTTGGCACTTGTAACGGGGTGGATAAGAATATATTATAGTTAGCACTTCCATAGTGTCCTTTCATACCAATCGCTCCGCCCCATAACGCTGTACCCAATATATCTTCCGTAGATTTTCCGTATACTTTACCATAATCTAAACCTACATACACTGTATGATTCTGATTTAATGATACATCTAAGGTGTTCCGTACATAGAACCCTCGTTCTGCGGCTAGATTTCTATCGCCGGTAAACCCACGCACCGTATACCATCCACCAATGGTAAAGAACTCACTACTGTAAAGATTACTATTCGTATACTGTCCTTTCGCTTCCATTGTATAGGTTGCTTTCCGGTTCCAAAGAGTCATTGTACGCTGATAGTTCACTTTCCCCGTATATATATGATATTGTGTAGTGGCTTCTCCTAAATGATCAGTAGGACCAGGGCTAGCCCACCAAGGAACACCCTTTTCATATTGCACTAACCAATCTAGACTTCCATTCTTGCTATATCGTTTTTGGTGTATTCCTATAGACCAAGACGTGGTATTTCTCCGTTGCACATCAATTTCACTACCATTGATAAAAGAATGCCTTGTCTTATGCGTAAGACCTTGCACTAATTCTGTAATCTGTTGACTATTCCTGTGCAATACGTGTTTCCATCGTAATTCACTGCTAGTAAAGTTACCGCTAGAAATAAAAGGTTTAATGGCATAGCCAACCCGTTGTTGATAGTCTGAATTAGAATGGCTAAAGGTAATACTATCATATCCAATAGGTATTTGATATGATACATAATTTGATGTACTTGTATTGATGCTATCTGAGTGTCTAGATCTAGTTAAGCTATAGTACAAGGTATCACTACGGTCTAATGGTCTACCTACCGTGATGGACACATTCCCTTGAAAGCGTCCTGTTCCTTCATTACCGAAATTATCAAATCCTGTGGTGACCTCTACTTTAGACCTATTTTCTATCTGAAATACCACTATAGATGTACCTAACTTACTTCCCGGTTGTAACTGTACCGTAGCCTTCTGATGGGGCACTGTATTTAGATTATCTACCGTTTGTTCTATCTTCCTTATATTTAAGATATGCCCCTTATGAAAGGCTATTGCGTTTGTATAATTACCTGCCACGCCCTTAAATTGTATTTCTTCCACGGTTCCTACCAGCAAGGATAAGCGAAGTGTGCCACTTCCTATATTTTGAGGCTCCATATAGACCTTAGAGGTAACGTAACCTCTATCTAGTAATGCTGTATTAAGTTCCTGCAACAAGGTATTAATTGTTTCTACCCCATACGATTGATGTTCTTTCTTAGCCACCATGGTTTGCAGAAAACTAAACTCTGGTGGAACCTGTGAAAGTTCAATATGATGAATTAAAAATTCTGGTGCATAATTGGATAGTAGATTCACCTTTTCAGATACTTTCTCTTCTGTAATAACTGTGAAAGCTGGGGGTGTCTTTTGCTCTACATGAGATATAGAACGCTCCATCTGCTCTAGCAGTTTACCTTGCTCGTCTATAGTATTAGCATGAACACTATGAGAAAGCGCCCCTATACACAAACAAGCAAGGCCTGTAACTATTTTATGATTTGTCAATCCTAGACTCCTTCATATTAAAATTTGGCATACTCATTTTTTGGAACAATAGATGCTATCTTCTCTTCAGACAAGTTAGGACTCTTAATTCCTAATTTTTCATAAGACCAAAGGTCAAAGAGTTCATTGTCATAGGCTTGTTCTGCTAATACATCGTAACCAAAGTTAGTAGAAATATGTCGTTCTTCATCTATCATATAGGAGAACACCGTCCACGGTTCAAGATGACAAGCAATAAATGCATTTCGCATGTAATTCGACCACAGTGCTAGTTGTTCCATTGTAGCATCATAAGTCGCCTTAGAAACCACCTTATGGTCTATCATTTCCTCAAAAGTAAGGTATTCACCATCGACAATGATATACCCTAGTTGACGACATACCGTTCCATCATTCTCTACATATAGGTATATCCGCTGATATGTACCTGGCAAGATAGAATACAAAATATCGTAACTATTTTGAAGATATTGTGGAATCAAATCGTGAATATCTTCCCCTGTAAATTCTATAGCTGGATCTACACTAACCACTTCTTCTTCCTCCTCTTCAATAAACTGAGACATATCTATGTGCATAGTCCCTGTGATACATCCTTCATGGGGTGCTACTGCATGCGTAAGCAGTGGTTCCCCATCTGGGGAGAAATATCTTTTTTCCCAAGCTTCTACTAAAGCTAGCTCATCAGTAAAATTATCTTCTGTGACATTGTCATATACATAAGAGAGTTCACCGGTGGAAACGTCGAAAATGTAGTCAATAGATGTATACATTTTGCTGCAAATACGATGCAACTCATCAATTTCATCAATACTTCCTTTTAATGAGATAATTAACTCTTGATATGTACACATCTTATCATTAGATTGTATATTTCTAATTCGTGTCCAGTTATTATCTATAGTATTAATGTAAAGACTAAGTTTCCAATTTTCATGCAGCCTATCTAAATGAAAGTATAGTTTTTTAGTTTTACTAGGCAAATACCTATTGATATACATAATTTGTTTATAGAGCAAGTTCTCTAGCAAATCAGGTATTTTAAGAGTTTTTGTTCTACGCTGTAATATTCTTTTAGGTTGTAAACTGTACTTATCAATATACTTTTCTGCTTCTATTTCCTCCTCCCTTATAAATCCCTTTGTATTTCCTACCTCTACATATGACCATAAAATATACGGTGTATGTGGATATTCATAGTTACCATACAAATCTTCGCTATATGTATATCTAGAATCTCCATTTTTTCCAATCTCAATATTCAGTATATTAAGAGTGTGCACATTATCCTTATTCTTAAACTTATATACTTTGAGAAAATTATCCACTAACATATTAAAAAATGACCTATCTCCAATACGTTCAGAGGAAAAACAAAATAGCTCTCCCTCCATGATATATGTTCCATCCTCAAAAGTAATTATGTATCTTGGTGCTAAACTTGACCTCCAGCACTGTCCAAAAAAAACTAAACTTTCCCAATTATCTTGTAACAAAATATTTAATCTATCTTTTAGTAAGTCAGTCAACTTAATTGCTACTTCATCTTTCATTTCTTTTACAAACATATATTCATCCTCCATTAGGAAGAAACTGAATAACCTCAGGATTGTCATCTACTTTATATATAACATCAAATCCCGTTGGTCGCTTATTAACTTCTTCGTATTTAACATCAATTGTAACTTCTACTTTTTTACCTTCATTTAATCTTTTATACCAAACCCTTTCTAATTCTCTATATTCTACAGTGTTCACAATTTTATCCATCGCAACTAGATTATCTAACTCTCCTGATCCTCCAAAGATTTTAGCTATTAGATGCCCACCATGGTCACCTGGTAATCGGTCATCACCACCTGCTTTTAATTGATCCCCCTTATTTCTCACGCCATCTTCTAATCGCAATTCACCTTGGGCCGCTTTTATACGCCCCAATTCATCAGTTTGGTAATAATACCCTTTACTCTCATATATAATGTTTTCTTTTAATTGTCTAGCTCCCACTCCTGGTTTATATTGCTCACCATTCCGATAAATATCTGGACTATCAGCTAAGCTTGTTGTGTTTGTATTAGGACTTGCCGTTTCAGTAGTAGATTGTTTAAAGGATACTCATAGATTTCTGCATAACATCTAGGTTTTAACTATTATTTAGAAGTATTGTTTATTTCTCATTCCTCTTCATATATTCTTTAATTAAGGAATTGTTTAGTTCTCGGAGACCTTGTGCCACTTTTTTTCCATCTTTATAAGATAAATGAGATTTTTCTATAGAAGACAAAAATACTTCAATATCTGGTATTCTTTTATACAACATATAAAAAGTATTTATATCTTCATCATCCATTGAATGAAAACTTTTAGTAAAGGTAACATCATCATACATGTACTTATTTTTTAATCCCTCCAAGCTAGAATAAGATTTTCTTTCTTCTATGTCATGAATATAGTTTTTATCATACTCTATATTCAAAACTTTAATAATATGAATATCCAACCCCAATTTTGTCTTCGTATATCCTGATAATCCATAAGTATATAAGTTATCACCTTTTACAGTGTAACTATACACCTTATTTTCAATATTGATATCGTTAAAATAATCCCTAAATTCAAAAAAATAATTTATTTCATATCGAAAAAAGGTTTTTGTAGTCATATAC